>NZ_JCBDGH010000046.1:0-33558 GCF_059833955.1 Vibrio sp. R15-SG3-ISO1A | reverse complement strand
AGACAAAGAAGTCATCATTACACTCCCATGAGCAAAAAGAACGTCGAACCCATCAAACCGCAAGAAAAGGACACTCCGGCGAGCCTAATTCGCTGGCGCTTTTATTTGGTGCTCTTTATTGTGTTCTGCATTTTTATGGCGCTCGTTGCTCGTATTGCGTTTATTCAGGTGGTTGAGCCGGGTAACTTGATCAAACAGGGCGATCTTCGCTCAGTGCGCGCGAAAACCTTGCACTCGGCGCGCGGCATTATTTCCGATCGTAATGGTGAGCCGCTGGCGGTCAGTGTGCCCGTTGAGGCTGTATGGGCCGACCCTGTTAACATTTTCAAACATGGTGGCCTGAGCGATATTGATCGTTGGCACGCGCTGGCCGATGTATTGGGCCTTAAGCGCGAGGAGCTGATCGACAAAATCAATCGTAACCGCTCAAGACGCTTTGTCTATTTGCAACGGCAAGTTAGCCCAGCCATGGCCAATTACGTGCGAGAGCTGAAGCTGTCTGGCGTAGGACTAAAAGCGGAATCGCGTCGCTATTACCCCGCGGGCGAAGTCAGTGCGCACTTAGTGGGGGTGACGGGAATTGATGGTCACGGCCTCGAAGGGGTTGAGCGCAGTTATGATAAATGGCTCACCGGAGAGGCGGGTAAACAGATCATTCGTAAAGACCGTTATGGCCGAGTTGTTGAAAATATTTCACTCGAAGAGCGTGAAGAGGGCAAACCGCTTGAACTGACCATCGATCAGCGCATTCAAGCGATTGCGTATCGAGCGATTAAGCAGTCGGTCGCCGATCACCGTGCGACGTCAGGATCGGCTGTGGTCCTTGATGTACAAACGGGCGCGGTGTTGGCGATGGTGAATGCTCCGTCCTACAACCCCAACAATCGCAGTGACCTTCAATCAGCGAAAATGCGGAACCGCGTGATCACCGATGCATTTGAGCCGGGCTCAACCGTGAAACCCTTTGTGGTATTAGCGGCACTCGACAATGGCAGCGCCGATGCCAATACGGTCATCGATACCGGCAATGGCGTGTTTGAAATTGGTGGCAGCAAGGTCAGAGATACGTCGAAAGTGGGCAAAGCCGATCTGACGACCATCTTGCAGAAATCGAGTAACATCGGCGTGACCAAGCTGGCACTCGATATGCCGCTTGAGGCGCTGCTGGGTATGTACAGTTCGGTCGGATTTGGTCAACCTTCGGGATTAAATTTGGTCGGTGAAACCTCCGGTATCTTCCCCAATCGCCGTCGCTGGTCGAAGTTTGAAATTGCGACCTTATCATTCGGGTATGGCTTGACCATTACCCCGCTTCAACTGGCGCATGCGTATGCCACCTTGGGCAACTTCGGCGTCTATCAGCCAGTACACATCATAGAGAACAACCAACAAGATTTTTCACGTCAGGTCATTGACAGTGAGCACGCGAAAATGGTGTTGAGAATGCTAGAAACTGTCACACAGCCGGGCGGTACTGCAACCAAAGCGGCAGTGCCGGGCTATCGAGTTGCGGCGAAAACCGGCACATCGCGCAAAGCGATCGCGGGGGGGTACGGAGATGAATACTTCGCCTATACCGCGGGGGTTGCGCCGGCCAGCAAACCGCGAGTGGCGCTGGTAGTGGTGATTAATGAGCCTCAAGGTGATAACTACTACGGAGGCTCGGTCGCGGGTCCTGTGTTTGCCGAAATTCTCAAAGGGACATTGCAACTGCTCAATGTCGCCCCTGATGAAAACCGATTTAAAAATGAGTAAGTGAGAGAGCCAATGCCAACAACACTCACATTAACGCAATTATTACGACCTTGGCTTGAGCTGGGCGATGAGCTCGCGATACCCGTTCGCCAACTTGAGCTCGACAGTCGCCAAGTGACGAAAGGATCGACCTTCGTTGCCATCCAAGGTCACGCTTTGGATGCGAGGAAGTTTATTCCGGCTGCGATTGCTCAAGGGGCCAATGCCGTTATTGCACAGGCGTGTTCGCGTGCTCCACATGGTCTGGTGGAATACATTCAGTCAGTGCCCGTAGTCTATGTCGATGCACTTAATCAGCGTTTATCTCAGTTGGCGCTCTCCCTATATCCAGTCGCAGGGAACCTGCTGATTGGCGTCACCGGTACGAACGGTAAAACCACAGTGACGCAGCTCATCGCTCAATGGTTAGAGCTGCTAGGGCAGCGCGCGGCGGTACTCGGAACTGCGGGTAATGGTTTTCTCGAGAACTTGCAGCCTGCGGTCAACACCACAGGCAGTGCGGTGACGATTTGTCAGATGCTGTCTCAGCTTCAGCAGCGAGGTGCACACTACACTGCGATGGAAATCTCCTCTCATGGTTTGGTTCAAGGCCGGGTGAAAGCGCTTCCGTTTGCAGCGGGCGTGTTTACCAACCTAAGTCGTGATCACCTCGATTACCACGGCACGATGGATGAATACGCTCGTGCTAAGCGAATGCTCTTTACTGATCATGCCTGCCAGCACGCGATCATCAATGCCGATGACGCCGTCGGTGCCCAGTGGCTGACTGAGCTTGATCACGCGACGGCGGTTTCTCTCTCTCCAACGACCCACAAACGCGCCGTGTTTGCTCATCATGTATTGTATTCAGAACAGGGTATCGAGCTGCACTTTGATGGTCTCTATGGCCAAGGCGAGCTTCAGGTGCCCCTCATCGGCCAGTTCAATGCCAGTAACGTGCTTGTGGCGATGACGACGCTGCTTGAATTGGGTTTTGATAAATCGGCCTTGATGGCGACTGCGCCTCAACTAGAGCCCGTCATTGGACGTATGGAGTTGTTCGCTTCACCCGGGAAAGCGAAAGTGGTGGTCGATTATGCACATACGCCAGACGCATTAGAAAAAGCATTGCAAGCGCTGCGCGTTCATTGTCACGGCAAACTGTGGGCGATTTTCGGTTGCGGCGGCGATCGGGATACGGGTAAGCGTCCAATGATGGCTTCGATTGGTGAACAACTGGCTGATCAGGTCATTTTGGCCGATGATAACCCGCGCAGCGAGGATCCTAAGTCCATCGTGCAAGATATGCTGGATGGCATGGCGAAGCCACATCTAGCGATTGTCGAGCATGATCGCTATCAAGCCTTGCGTTACGCGCTAGCCAACAGCCAAGCGCAAGACATTATCTTGCTTGCAGGCAAAGGCCATGAAGATTATCAAGTTCTGGCAGATGAAACCGTGCACTACTCTGATCGTGAGTCGGCGGCAGAGCTATTGGAGTCTCCTTTATGATCACTATGATGTTATCTCAATTAGTCGAGCCACTGTCGGCGGAGTTGATTGGCCAAGATGTGGCGATCGAGAGTGTGTCGACTGACACGCGTGCTATCGAAACGGGCGCGCTGTTTGTTGCCTTGGTCGGTGAGCGTTTTGATGCGCACGATTTTGCGGCCAAAGCCGTTGAGTCCGGTGCGGCAGCGCTGTTGGTCAGTCGAGTTTTGCCGCTTGATGTCCCTCAGCTATTGGTCAAAGACTCCAAAGTGGCGCTGGGGCAGTTAGGCGCCTTCGTTCATCAGTTATGCCAAACCCCGACGGTGGCGATAACAGGAAGCTGCGGTAAAACCACGGTGAAAGAGATGGTCGCTAGCATCATGACTCTTCAAGGACAAGTGCTGTTTACTGCGGGTAACTTCAACAACGATATAGGTGTGCCGTTGACCTTGCTCCGCTCGAAGCCGGAAGATGATTACGCCGTGATTGAACTCGGCGCCAACCACATTGGTGAAATCGCCTATACGACCGCCTTGGTCAAACCCGATGTTGCCCTCGTGAACAACGTTGCAGCGGCGCATTTAGAAGGCTTTGGTTCGATTGAGGGCGTGAAGCAAGCAAAAGGGGAGATCTACCAAGGGCTTGCGCCTGGCTCAGTGGCGATCGTCAATCTCGATAGTCATGGTGGTGAGCATTGGAGCAGTGTCTTGGCCGATAAACAGGTCAAAACCTTTTCTATGACCGATACAAGCGCAGATTACTTTGCTACTCACGTGGTGTTAAACGCGATGGGTGAGGCAAGTTTTATTTTGCGCACGCCAAGTAGTGAGCTGAGCGTCAAACTCGGTATTATTGGTCAGCACAATGTTGCCAACGCACTGGCTGCGGCGGCTCTGGCGAAAGAGTTAGGTGCCAGCGATGAGATGATTGTCAAAGGGCTAGAAAATCTTGCCAAAGTGAAAGGGCGCGTTGAAACCGTCGCATTGACCGACGAGATTCGTCTTATCGATGACAGCTACAACGCCAGCGTCCCCGCCATGAAAGCGGCGGTGGATCTCTTATCGAGTTTTGATGGGACGCGCTGGCTAATTTTGGGGAATATGGCAGAGCTTGGTGACGAAAGCCTTGCACTTCATCGTCAAGTCGGTGAACATGCTGCCCCCTTTAACTTCCCTTATGTGTTGACCTATGGTGATGACGCAGAGGTTATCAGCCAGGTTTGCCAGGGGACACATTTTTGCTCTCATGAGAGCATGATTGATTATATTAAGCAGCAGATAAAGACGCACCAAGGGCCACAAACTTTGCTGGTCAAAGGTGCCAATAGCGCCGGTATGTTTAAAGTCGCGGCTGCTGTGAAGGAGATGTTTGCATGATTATTTGGCTTGCGGAGCTGCTACAGCCATACTTTTCATTTTTTCGCCTGTTCGAATATTTGTCGTTCCGAGCCATTGTCAGTGTTTTGACGGCCTTAGCGATCTCTTTGTGGATGGGGCCTCGTATGATTCGCCGTTTGCAGATGTTGCAAATTGGTCAGGTGGTGCGTAACGAAGGGCCAGAGTCACACTTTAGTAAGCGTGGCACGCCAACCATGGGCGGTGTAATGATCTTAACAGCGATCATGACAACGGTTCTGCTCTGGGCGGATCTGGCTAACCCATATGTTTGGGCTGTGCTCGCCGTACTTGCGGGCTACGGCGCAGTCGGGTTTGTCGATGACTATCGCAAAGTCGTGCGCAAAAACACCGATGGCTTGATCGCGCGTTGGAAGTATTTCTGGCAATCCGCGATCGCATTAGTGGTGGCGTTTGCACTTTATGCTCACGGTAAAGATACCGCGGCGACACAACTGGTGGTGCCCTTTTTCAAAGACATTATGCCGCAGTTAGGTCTGTTCTATATCGTGTTGACTTATTTTGTGATTGTCGGCACAAGTAACGCGGTCAATTTAACCGATGGTTTGGATGGGTTGGCGATCATGCCAACGGTACTGGTTGCTGCAGGTTTTGCCGCCATTGCCTGGGCCACTGGTAACGTTAATTTTGCCAATTACCTGCACATTCCATACGTGCCTCACGCATCAGAGCTAGTCGTCGTGTGTACGGCGATCGTGGGAGCGGGGCTAGGCTTTTTATGGTTTAACACCTACCCTGCACAAGTCTTTATGGGCGATGTTGGTTCACTGGCTCTTGGCGGTGCGCTTGGTACGATTGCCGTGTTGGTGCGTCAAGAGTTTGTATTGGTGATCATGGGCGGCGTGTTTGTGATGGAAACCTTATCGGTGATCCTTCAAGTGGGCTCATACAAACTGCGTGGACAGCGTATTTTCCGTATGGCGCCGATTCACCATCACTACGAGTTAAAAGGCTGGCCGGAACCTCGGGTTATCGTTCGTTTTTGGATCATCTCTATCGTACTTGTTTTGATTGGACTAGCGACGCTGAAAGTTCGCTAATCCCCGCTTTGTTTCGCCAATAGGATAAAAGGAATGGCCATGCGCGAGTCTATTCATGCCAATCCCTCTCGATGGGAGTCGATTCACCACGTCGTCGTGGTTGGCTTGGGTATCACCGGTTTGTCGGTGGTGAATTACCTTAAGCGTTTACCGAATGCGCTCGACATTAAGGTGATCGATACGCGCCAGTGCCCGCCGGGTCAAGAGTCGCTGCCGAGTGATGTTGCATTGCACAGTGGTGGATGGCAAACGCAATGGCTAGAGGGGGCAGACTTGGTCGTGGTTAACCCGGGTATTGCGTTGGCGACGGCTGAGATTCAGCAAGTGATTGCCAAGGGCACGCCAGTCGTGGGCGACATTGAGCTATTTGCTTGGCATGTCAGCAAACCGGTGATCGCGATTACTGGCTCGAATGGCAAAAGTACCGTCACAGATCTGACCGGTGTGGCGGCGAACGCTGCGGGCGTCAAGACCGCCGTGGGTGGAAACATCGGCGTTCCCGCGCTGGATCTGCTAAATCAAGAGGCGGATCTTTACGTTCTTGAACTGTCGAGCTTTCAATTAGAGACGACCTCTTCTTTGCATCTAGTGGCCGCGGCTTTTCTCAATCTGAGTGAAGACCATATGGACCGCTACTCTGGAATGGCGGCGTATCGTGCGGCCAAACTGCGCATTTTCGACCATGCTATCAAAGGGGTTGTGAATGCAGACGACAAGCAAACCTACCCAGATCACAACGCTTGCGACCTAGTGACGTTCTCACTCAAGCAAGAGGCGGATTACCATTTACGTCAATCTCAAGGTCGTGACTGGATTGTATGTCAAGATAGTCCTATTTTAGCGACCGATGAGCTTGCTCTGGTGGGCCAGCACAATGTTGCGAATGTGATGGTGGTATTGGCGCTGCTGAATCAAGCGGGTATAGAGCTCAAGGGAGCCTTACCGGCTATCAAGGCTTATCAAGGTTTAACACATCGTTGCCAAGTGGTGGCTGACAAACGCGGCGTTAAGTGGGTCAATGATTCTAAAGCGACCAATGTTGCCAGTACGTTGGCGGCGCTATCTGGGCTCTCCTTGACAGGACGACTCTACCTACTTGTCGGCGGTGTCGGCAAAGGGGCGGATTTTTCCGAATTGGCATCGCCACTGTCGAAGCTCAACGTGCAGCTTTGCTGCTTTGGCGTGGATGGTGAGGCGTTTATGCCCTTGCACCCTAGTGCAAAACGATTTGACCGTATGAGTGATGTGATTGAGTGGGTCGCCCCTCAGCTCAGCGAGGGTGACATGGTGATGCTTTCACCGGCTTGTGCGAGCTTTGATCAGTTCAACAACTTTATGGCGCGCGGTGATGCATTCCGCGAGCTTGCTCTCACCTACGCATAACAGCACAGCAAGGACGATATGCCGATTTCCAGTGCCATCCACAGAGTGCAACATTGGCTCACCAGTGACAGCCCAGACTCACTGTACGATCGACAATTGGTCTGGATTGCGCTTGGGTTAATGTTGACAGGTCTGGTGATGGTGACATCCGCATCGTTTCCTATCAGTTCACGTCTGACTGACCAGCCTTTCCACTTTATGTTTCGCCATGCGCTGTTTCTTGTCCTCGCGCTCGGAACGTCCGCGGTTATTTTACAAGTTCCGATGCGCAAATGGCTCGACTACAGTACTTGGTTGCTGCTGCTGTCTATTTTCTTGCTGTGCGTGGTGCTGGTGGCGGGAAAATCAGTCAATGGCGCCTCACGTTGGATTCCGCTAGGACTGTTTAACTTACAGCCTGCCGAAGTGGCGAAACTGTCACTGTTTATTTTTATGTCCGGATACTTAGTGCGTAAACGCGATGAGGTTCAATCGAGCTTCTTTGGTGGGTTTATTAAGCCCATCATCGTGTTTGGGACATTAGCCGGTTTGCTGCTTCTTCAGCCCGATTTAGGCACCGTTATCGTGATGTTGGTGACGCTGTTTGGCATGCTGTTTATCGCCGGAGCCAAGCTGACTCAGTTTCTTGCCTTGATGGTGGTCGGCATTTCAGCGGTAGTCGGATTGATTTGGATCGAGCCTTACCGCATGCGCCGCGTCACCTCGTTTCTCGACCCGTGGGAAGACCCTTTCGGCAGCGGTTACCAATTGACGCAGTCATTGATGGCTTTTGGCCGAGGTGAGTGGTTTGGTCAAGGCCTTGGTAATTCAATTCAAAAGCTCGAATACTTACCTGAAGCGCACACGGACTTTGTGTTTGCCGTGTTAGCGGAAGAGTTGGGCTTTGTTGGCGTTGTGCTCGTGCTAATGCTGATTTTTAGCTTGGTGATCAAAGCCATTTTTATTGGCAGAAAAGCGTTTGAGCACCAGCATCTTTTTGGCGGCTATCTGGCATTTGGTATCGGCATTTGGTTTGCGTTTCAAACCTTAGTCAATGTCGGTGCGGCGGCCGGTATGGTACCGACCAAAGGTCTCACTTTGCCGCTTATCAGTTACGGCGGATCTAGCTTGATTATCATGGCGGTGGCCGTCTCTATCTTACTTCGCATTGACTTCGAATGCCGGGTTGATGCGCCTGACTCAACACAGAAATCGAATAATGACTCAGACTAAAAAACTTATGGTCATGGCCGGCGGTACGGGCGGTCATGTTTTCCCGGGCTTAGCCGTTGCCAAAAAACTTCAGCAGCAAGGTTGGGAAATTCGCTGGCTAGGGACTGCGGATCGAATGGAAGCCGAGTTGGTACCGAAACACGGTATCGATATCGACTTTATCAAAGTCAAAGGCTTGCGTGGACAGGGGTTAGCGAAACTTCTCGCGGCGCCGTTTCAAATCATCAATGCGATCTTTCAGGCCAAAGCGCACATGAAACGCTGGCAACCGGATGTGGTATTGGGCATGGGCGGCTATGTCAGTGGCCCAGGTGGCGTGGCAGCGAAACTGTTGGGCATTCCAGTAGTACTGCACGAGCAAAATGCGGTTGCAGGTCTCACCAATCAATGGTTATCACGTATTGCGAGCAAGGTGTTTCAGGCGTTTCCGGGTGCATTTACTCATGCAGAAGTGGTGGGGAACCCTGTGCGTGAGGATGTAATTTCACTGCCAAGCCCGACAGTGCGCATGAGTGAGCGTAGCGATGAGATTCGTATTTTGGTTATGGGTGGCAGTCAAGGTGCGCGGATTTTAAATCAAACCTTACCTGAGGTGATGGCCAACCTAGGAAGTGGTTATCAAGTTCGCCATCAAGCGGGTAAAAATAACGCGGATTCTGTGAAAAAAGCCTATCAAGATCAAAACGTCGATCAGGCTGAAGTGGTGGAATTCATCGATGATGTTGCCGCGGCATACGCTTGGGCCGATCTTCTGGTCTGCCGCTCTGGTGCGTTGACGGTGTCGGAAGTGTCAGCGGCGGGGGTCGGGGCGATTTTTATTCCCTTTATGCACAAAGATCGCCAACAAGCGTTGAACGCGGATCATCTGGTAGAATGCGGCGCCGCAAAAATGATTGAGCAGCCGGCGCTCAGTGTGGCGTCATTGACCGAAGGTATTCGCCATCTGAGCCGTGATGATCTTCTCTCTATGGCAGAGAAGGCACGCGCGGCCGCCAAACTTGACGCTGATACAGTGGTGGCAACGGCGATCATCGAACTGGCACAGAAATAGAGAACGATTATGACAATTCAACATACACAAGATTTGGCGCAGATTCGTGCCATGGTGCCAGAAATGCGCCGCGTGAAATGCATTCACTTTATCGGCATCGGTGGTGCGGGTATGAGTGGCATCGCAGAAGTGTTGCTCAACGAAGGCTACCAAATCACGGGGTCAGATATCGCAGAGAATCCGGTTACGCAGGGGCTCGCGCAAAAAGGGGCGACGATTTATATCGGTCACCATTCAGACAACGTCGCCAACGCCAGTGTGGTGGTTGTCTCTACTGCCATCAACGAGCAAAACCCAGAAATTAAGGCTGCCCGTGAAGCCCGTATCCCTGTGGTTCGCCGCGCAGAAATGTTGGCTGAGCTGATGCGTTTTCGTCACGGTATTGCGGTGGCGGGCACACATGGTAAAACCACGACAACGGCCTTGGTCACGCAGATTTATTCTGAAGAAGGCTTAGACCCGACGTTCGTCAACGGTGGCTTGGTCAAAAGCGCGGGAACCAATGCGCGATTGGGCTCTAGCCGTATCTTGATTGCGGAAGCGGACGAAAGCGACGCTTCATTTCTCCATTTGCAGCCTATGGTCAGTATCGTTACCAATATTGAAGCGGATCATATGGACACCTATGGCGGCGATTTTGAAACGCTCAAACAAACGTTCATCGATTTCCTGCACAACCTGCCGTTTTATGGCCAAGCGATTTTGTGTGTCGATGACCCGGTCGTGCGTGAACTGATTCCTAAAGTGAGCCGCCAAGTGATTACTTACGGTTTCTCGGAAGATGCCGATGTGCGCATTGAAAACTATCGCCAAGAAGGCCAGCAGGGCAAGTTTACTGTCGTACGTAAACATCGCGCTAACCTAGACATTACCCTGAATATTCCGGGGCGCCATAATGCGCTCAATGCATCAGCGGCCATCGCCGTGGCAACGGAAGATGATGTCAGCGATGAGGCGATTTTACGCGCCATGGCAGGCACTCAAGGAACCGGCCGCCGCTTTGATCATCTAGGTGAGTTCGAAACTGGCAAGGGACATGCAATGCTGGTTGATGATTATGGCCACCACCCGACAGAAGTGGATGTCACCATTCAAGCCGCGAGAAACGGTTGGCAAGAAAAGCGCTTAGTGATGATCTTTCAGCCTCACCGTTACAGCAGAACGCGAGACCTCTACGATGATTTCGCCAACGTGCTGGAACAAGTGGATGTCTTGATCATGCTGGATGTCTATGCGGCAGGTGAAAAGCCCATTGCTGGTGCAGATGGTCGATCACTGTGCAGAACGATTCGTTCACGTGGCCGTATTGACCCAATTTTTGTCCCAGACAGCAGTACGTTACCTTCCGTTCTTGCGAATGTCTTACAAGACGGTGACTTAGTGCTTACTCAAGGGGCTGGGGATGTCGGTAAAGTGGCAAAACAGTTGGCGGCTTTTGAGTTAAATATCGATAAGATGCGTCAGGCGTAGATTTAAGGGTGAAAAATCGTGGTTTGATGCACTTTCTGTGTTTTAAGCGGCGATTTCTCACTTTCAGTATTTGATACTTTCAGTGACGCCAGTATAATCCGAAAGTTAAAATAAGTGCTTTTGCCTTATTGCAAAAGAAGATAGGGAAAATTGCGAACAAATAGCAAGGACTATGGACTTTGATTAAAAGTGCTTTTAATGAAAGCCGTCATCTAACCTCTTCCCCACTTGTTAAAAACCACGCGGTTGGCGGTGGTTTTTTACTGGTGGTTTTGCTGTTAATTGGCTCCCTTCTTTATTCGACGATTTCATGGATGTGGGATGACCAGCGTCTGCCACTCTCTAAAATTGTCTTGCAAGGTGATTTGCACTACGTCTCTGCCCTCGATGTCCAACGTGCTTTTGCGCATTTGGATCATGTCGGAACCTTTATGTCACAAGATATCAAGGTGTTGCAGACGATGGCTGAAGCGATCCCTTGGGTCTCTCACGCCTCAATACGCAAGCAATGGCCAGACACCGTCAAAGTGTTTCTTACTGAGCACCAAGCGGCGGCAATTTGGAATGGCAACGCATTGCTTAATGAGCAGGGAGACGTCTTCAATGGTGACATCGGCCAACTAGAAGAGGAGCGGGTAAAGCTCTACGGCCCACAGGGTACCAGCCAAGAAGTGTTGGACGTGTGGCGTCGAATTAGCCCGAAATTTACCGCGCTCAATTTGTCGATTACGTCCTTGGTGCAAAACGAGCGCCGAGCGTGGCAAATCATTCTAGATAACGGCATTCGTTTGGAATTGGGTAAAGAGTCGTTAGAGGAACGCATCAATCGATTTGTTTCTCTGTATCAGAATTTAGGTAGCGACACGTTAAGAGTGAGCTACATTGACCTCAGGTATGACACGGGAGCATCCGTTGGATGGTTCCCTGATCAAGAGTTAGAACAAGAGAGTACAGATGACTAAGACCGCTGATGACAACATTATTGTTGGTCTTGATATAGGCACTGCAACCGTATCGGCTCTGGTGGGCGAAGTATTGCCTGATGGTCAAATTAATATTATTGGCGCTGGGATTAGCCCGTCGCGTGGTATGGATAAAGGCGGAGTCAACGACCTAGAGTCGGTAGTGAAATCGGTTCAGCGCGCGGTGGACCAAGCGGAGTTGATGGCTGAGTGCCAAATTCGCAACGTCTACATTTCGCTGTCTGGTCGCCATATTGCTAGCCGTATCGAAAAGGGGATGGGCACTATCTCCGAAGAAGAAGTGTCACAAGAAGACATGGATCGTGCGATTCATACCGCCAAGTCTATTAAAATTGGCGATGAGCAGCGTATTTTGCATGTCATCCCACAAGAGTTTACGATCGACTACCAAGAGGGAATCAAAAATCCACTCGGTCTGTCAGGGGTGCGCATGGAAGTCAGCGTGCACCTCATTTCTTGCCACAATGATATGGCGAGAAACATTATTAAAGCGGTTGAGCGTTGCGGCTTAACGGTGGAGCATTTGGTCTACTCTGGCCTTGCGTCAAGTAATGCGGTCATTACAGAAGATGAGCGTGAACTTGGCGTGTGTGTGGTTGATATTGGTGCAGGCACCATGGATGTAGCCATCTGGACAGGCGGCGCGTTACGTCACACTGAGGTCTTTTCTTACGCAGGAAATGCGGTCACTAGCGATATAGCCTTTGCATTTGGCACGCCAGTCAGCGATGCTGAAGAGATTAAAGTCAAATATGGCTGTGCCGTGAGTGAATTGGTCAGCAAAGATGACACAGTTAACGTTCCTAGCGTTGGAGGGCGTCCATCGCGAAGTTTACAACGTCAAACTCTATCTGAAGTGATAGAGCCTCGTTATACTGAGTTAATGGGTCTGGTGAACCAGACGATCGATACTGTTCAAGAAAGACTGCGTGAAGAGGGGATTAAACACCATCTTGCCGCAGGTGTGGTGCTCACAGGTGGGGCATCACAAATTGAAGGTTTGGTTGAGTGTGCGGAGCGCGTGTTCCGCAACCAAGTACGAGTTGGCAAGCCACTAGAGGTGAGCGGCTTAACGGATTATGTCAAAGAGCCGTATCATTCTACGGCTGTGGGTTTACTTCATTACGCGCGCGACAGTCAGGTAAATGATGAGACGGAATACAACGAGCCTTCTCGCCAGTCAGTTACCGGCTTTTTTGCTCGAGTGCGTAATTGGATACAAAAAGAGTTTTAACCTGAGCAGCAGGAAAAACGGAGATAACACATGTTTGAACCGATGATGGAAATGTCTGACGATGCAGTAATTAAAGTCGTTGGGGTTGGTGGCGGCGGTGGTAACGCTGTCGAACACATGGTGCGTGAATCCATCGAAGGTGTTGAGTTCATCAGTATCAATACTGATGCTCAGGCGCTTCGAAAAACCAGTGTCAGTAGTGTCATCCAAATTGGTGGCGACATGACAAAAGGTCTAGGTGCAGGGGCAAACCCGCAAGTAGGACGTGACGCTGCTCTTGAAGATAGAGAAAGAATTAAAGAAGAGTTGTCAGGTGCCGATATGGTATTTATCGCGGCCGGAATGGGCGGTGGTACTGGTACCGGTGCGGCACCTGTTATTGCAGAAGTGGCAAAAGAACTCGGCGTATTGACCGTCGCTGTAGTCACTAAGCCATTTAGCTTCGAAGGCAAAAAGCGCCTGGCGTTTGCTGAGCAAGGTATTGAAGAGCTCTCAAAGCATGTGGACTCGCTTATCACGATTCCCAATGAGAAATTGCTCAAGGTTCTTGGCCGAGGCATCACACTACTCGAAGCATTTGCAAGTGCAAATGACGTATTGAAAAACGCGGTACAAGGTATTGCTGAGCTTATCACTCGCCCTGGCATGATTAACGTCGACTTTGCGGATGTTCGCACTGTGATGTCGGAAATGGGTCACGCTATGATGGGTAGTGGTGTCGCGAAAGGTGAAGACCGTGCGGAAGAAGCGGCAGAGATGGCAATCTCTAGCCCACTGCTTGAAGATATTGATCTTGCGGGCGCTCGTGGCGTCTTGGTCAACATCACAGCGGGTTTGGATATGCGCCTCGATGAGTTTGAAACTGTGGGTAACACAGTTAAGGCGTTCGCTTCTGACAATGCAACTGTGGTGATTGGTACTTCTCTTGACCCAGACATGGCTGATGAAATCCGTGTCACCGTTGTAGCGACAGGTATCGGTAACGAGAAAAAGCCTGACATTACTCTGGTTGCGGGGGGCAAAGCGAAGCCGGTTACGCAAACTCAACCACAACAAACGGTGACGCCTCAAGCGAGCGTCAACAAAGTGGAAGAAAAAGCGGCACCATCTTTGCAAGAGAAACCACAAGTTTCACCTCAGCCGACGACGTCAGGTGTTGGCGGTGGGGCAAGCCAAAGTGCTGCTGCACCGAAAACCGATAAAGAAAGTGGCTACTTAGATATTCCTGCTTTCCTACGTCGCCAAGCTGATTGATGGCATCCATAATTTGACACTGTTCGATTATGTGGTAGGATTCGCGGTCGATGTTAAAGATTGACCGCGTTTTGTGGCAATATTGTTGAGGCAAGGTAGATGATCAGACAACGTACTCTGAAAGAAATAGTGAAAACAACTGGTGTGGGTCTCCACTCTGGTCGTAAAGTCACGCTCACGCTACGCCCAGCTGCTGCAAATACTGGTATCATTTATCGCCGCACGGATTTAGAGCCAGCGGTCGACTTCCCTGCGAACCCAGACTCTGTGCGCGACACCAAATTGTGTACCGCTCTAGTTAATGACGCAGGTGTCCGTATTTCAACAGTTGAACACTTGAATGCTGCCCTAGCGGGTATGGGTATCGATAACGTTATCGTTGAAGTCGATGCGCCAGAAATCCCAATTATGGATGGCAGCGCAAGTCCATTCGTATTCTTGCTTCAACAAGCGGGTATCGAAGAGCAAAATGTCGCAAAACGTTTTATTCGTATCAAGAAACCTATCCGTTTTGAAGAAGAAGACAAGTGGGCGGAGTTTGTTCCGTTTAATGGCTTCCGTATGGATTTCGAAATCGAGTTCAATCACCCGGCTATTGATGCCGACGAGCAGCACTTGGTGTTTGATTTCTCGACCAACGGTTTTGTGAAAGAGATTTCACGAGCTCGTACCTTTGGATTCATGCGTGATATCGAATACCTCCAGTCTCAAAACTTGGTGTTGGGTGGCAGTTTTGACAACGCCATCGTATTGGATGAATACCGTATTCTGAACGAAGAAGGTCTGCGCTTTGAAAATGAATTTGTGACGCACAAAGTGCTTGATGCCATTGGCGATCTGTACATGTGTGGTCACCCTATCATTGGCGAATTCCGAGCTTACAAATCGGGCCATGGTCTCAACAACCAGTTGCTTCGTGCAGTCCTCGCAGACCAAGAAGCGTGGGAGTGGGTGACCTTTGAAGAAGAGGCACCAGCACCGATGGCTTTTGCAGAGCCTAACATGGTGCTTGCATAAAGCGCGGGTATTAAGCCAACAAGCTAAAAATTTTAAAGGCCAGATCGCAGGATCTGGCCTTTTTTGATCGCCCTGACAAATATCAGTGTGGCGAAGTCCTACGATTTATTGGCTAATTTCGCCAAGCTTTCAAGTCGTGCCTTTACTTTCGGCGAGGCGTTTGAGGCGATCATTTCAAGATAGCTTGCGGAGGTGGAAGAGATAGGATCCCTTTTGGGCGCTGACTGCTCGCTTTTCTCACTGTTTGATCGATATAGCTCCGGATTGATTTGTACGCTGACAGCGATCAGTCGAGCGAATCCCTGAGATCGTAATTGATTCAAAATATGCAGACGATCACGATCGATCTTCATCTTGATCCCTGCGCTAGCTACCTCGAGGATCAATTGTCCTTCACGGATGTTTGCCACCCGGCAATGCTTTTCCGTACCACGAGGCAAAATGGCCTGCAGTGCTCGGTTGATCAAGATGATCTCTTCGGCGTGTTGTTGCAGTGTCGACAAGCGAGATTGAGCGATGATGTCGTCGCCTAAAGTAGGGCGGTGGTCACGCATAGTGGGCCTTATATTGCTGGACGGTCTGTTTCATTCTAAGCGAAGCTCGTGCGAGTAGGTAGCACTGCATTGGATAAACTTACGTCATATAAGCACAAAAAATAAAGTGTGCTTCAAACAAATTACCTTGCTATTGGTTGTCAGGGTGAAAATTTCATAAGATAGGCGCCACTAAAATCAGTTCTAGCCTTGAATTCTAAAGTAAATAGCACAATATCTGAGGAAAGTGATTTATCTCAGTATTCTTAGTTTAAAACTGGTAGAGACTGAAGGCATTATAAGATGATCGGGCCCGATCTGAGTTAAGAGAGATTCATAGCAAATGATAACTAAGCTACTGACAAAGGTAATTGGCAGTCGCAACGACAGAACCCTGCGACGTCTGAGAAAAATAGTAAAAGAGATCAACAATTTTGAGCCGACGTTTGAGGCTCTATCTGATGAAGAGCTAAAACAAAAGACCGTCGAATTTCGTCAGCGTTTAGATCAAGGTGAGACATTAGACAGTCTGTTACCTGAAGCTTTCGCGACCGTTCGTGAAGCATCAAAACGTTTGTATGGCATGCGCCACTTTGATGTTCAGCTTATCGGCGGCATGGTCCTAAACAACGGACAAATCGCTGAAATGCGTACTGGTGAAGGTAAAACACTTACCGCGACACTCCCTGCGTATCTGAACGCTCTGCCAGGCAAAGGGGTTCATGTCGTGACTGTCAACGACTACCTCGCTAAGCGAGACGCAGAAACCAACCGACCGCTGTTTGAATTCCTCGGTATGACGGTAGGCGTTAACGTGCCGAACATGCCACCTCAAGAGAAAAAAGAAGCCTATAAAGCAGATATTCTTTACGGTACCAACAACGAATTCGGTTTTGACTACCTACGTGACAATATGGCGTTTCGCGCCGAAGACCGCGTTCAACGCGCGCGCTTTTTCGCTGTGGTCGATGAAGTTGACTCCATCTTGATTGATGAGGCGAGAACGCCGCTGATCATTTCTGGCCCTGCTGAAGACAGCTCTGAGCTGTACACTCGCATCAACACGCTCATCCCACAACTCCAGAAGCAAGACAAAGAAGATTCCGAAGAGTACCGTGGTGATGGTCACTACACGGTGGATGAGAAATCCAAGCAAGTGTATTTGACTGAAACCGGTCAAGAGTTTGTTGAAGAGTTAATGATTAAAAACGGCTTGATGGTCGAAGGTGACACCTTGTACTCACCGACGAACATCAGTCTACTGCACCATGTTAATGCTGCCTTGCGTGCGCATGTATTGTTTGAGAAGAACGTTGACTACATCGTCACTGAAGAGGGTGAAGTGGTGATCGTTGATGAACATACGGGTCGTACCATGCCTGGTCGCCGTTGGTCTGAAGGTCTACATCAAGCGGTGGAAGCGAAAGAAGGCGTTAAGATCCAAAACGAGAACCAAACGCTGGCGTCGATTACCTTCCAGAACTACTTCCGTCTCTACGAGAAACTGTCTGGTATGACGGGTACCGCAGATACAGAAGCGTTTGAATTCCAATCGATCTATGGTCTTGAAACCGTGGTTATCCCAACCAACAAGCCAATGATTCGTGATGATATGCCAGACATGGTTTATCGCACCGAGGCGGAGAAATTCGCTGCGATTATCGAAGACATCAAACAGCGCGTTGAAAAAGGTCAGCCAACGCTGGTGGGTACCGTATCGATTGAAAAATCAGAGCTACTTTCTAATGCGCTGAAGAAAGCGAAAATCAAGCACAACGTGCTTAACGCTAAATTCCACGAGAAAGAAGCAGAGATCGTCGCGGAAGCGGGCAAACCGGGTGCAGTCACCATCGCAACCAACATGGCGGGTCGTGGCACGGATATCGTCCTCGGCGGCAGTTGGCAGTCAAAAGTCGAGACACTGGACAACCCAACTCAAGAGCAAATTGACACGATTAAAGCGGAATGGAAAGCCGTTCACGATCAAGTGCTGGAAGCTGGTGGCTTACACATTATCGGTACTGAGCGTCATGAATCACGTCGTATTGATAACCAGCTTCGTGGTCGTTCTGGTCGTCAAGGGGATGCAGGTTCGTCTCGTTTCTACCTGTCGATGGAAGACTCACTGCTGCGCATCTTTACCTCGGATCGTATGGCTAGCCTTATCCAAAGTGGTATGGAAGAGGGTGAAGCAATCGAATCGAAAATGCTCTCACGTTCGATTGAAAAAGCGCAGCGTAAAGTGGAAGGACGTAACTTCGATATTCGTAAGCAATTGCTGGAATACGATGACGTCGCGAATGACCAGCGTAAAGTGGTGTATGAGCTGCGCGATGAGTTGATGAGCGCTGAAGACATCAGTGAGATGATTGAGCAAAACCGTGACGACGTGCTTAACGCTGTTATCGATGAGTACATCCCACCACAATCGCTAGAAGATATGTGGGATGTGGACGGGCTTCAAGCACGTCTGAAAAATGACTTCGACCTTGATGCGCCGGTCAAGCAGTGGCTTGAAGAAGACGACAAACTGTATGAAGAAGCGTTGCGCGAGAAAATCATTGCGACCTCTATCTCTGTTTACAAAGAGAAAGAAGCCGTGGTGGGCGAGCAAGTGCTGCGCAACTTTGAAAAGTCAGTGATGTTGCAAACGCTCGATACCTTGTGGAAAGAGCATTTGGCTGCGATGGACCATTTGCGTCAGGGTATTCATTTACGTGGCTATGCGCAGAAGAACCCGAAACAAGAGTACAAACGTGAATCTTTCGAGCTCTTTGAAGGTCTTCTTGAAGCACTGAAATCCGACGTGATCACTGTCTTGTCTAAAGTGCGCGTTCAGCAGCAAGAAGAAGTGGAACGTATGGAAGCTCAGCGTCGAGCGCAAGCAGAAGAAGCGGCTCGTTTGGCACAAGCGCAACACGCGAGCGCCGATAACCCATTGAGTGATGAAGACGCAAGTGATGATGCTCATCAGCCAATGGTGCGCGAAGAGCGTAAAGTGGGTCGAAATGAACCTTGCCCATGTGGCAGCGGTAAAAAATACAAACAGTGTCACGGTAAAATTGCGTAAGCGATTAACGTGAGATCTATAGGAAAAGAGTCGCTTTGGCGACTCTTTTTGTATCCGTCTGATGGATGGCAACAACCAAATAGGAACCAGTCAATGAAACGTATTCATATCGTTGCGGCGATCATCTTCAACCAAGACAAATCGAAGATTTTCATCACCAAGCGTCCGGATGACAAACATAAGGGGGGCTTTTGGGAGTTTCCCGGTGGTAAAGTCGAAGCGGGGGAAAGTATAGAGCAAGCGATGGCGCGCGAGCTGGAAGAAGAAGTGGGGATTGTCGTGTCACATCAAACCCCGTTTGAGCATCTTGAGTATGACTATCCGGATAAATCGCTCAAGTTTGATTTTATCTGTGTGCATGAGTTTTCTGGTGAGCCGTACGGCAAAGAGGGACAGCAAGGTGTCTGGGTGGCGATTGCGGATTTGCGTCACTACACCTTTCCTGAAGCAAACGTGCCGATTCTAAAGCGTGTCATTCAAGAGTTTTAATACTGGTTTCAAGCCGAGATTGTTGATAGTTTATTGGCACAAATGGAACAAGAACCAAGGAGTTTTTTGCAATGGTCAGAATTGCAGTTGCGGGTGCGGCCGGTCGAATGGGTCGTAACTTAGTCAGAGCGACATTTTTAAATCAAGACGCCCGTGTTGGTGCAGGATCCGAGCGTCCGGAATCTTCTTTGGTGGGTGTCGATGTCGGCGAACTGTGCGGAGAGGGCAAATTTGATGTCGTGCTGACGGATGATCTTGTCAAAGAGATCGACAACTTTGATGTCATTATCGATTTTACGGCACCGGCGAGCACGCTAGCGAATTTAGAACTTTGCCGTCAGCATGGCAAAAGCATTGTGATTGGCACCACTGGTTTTAGTGAGCAAGAGCGAGCGACCATTGATGAGATTGCTCAGAGCGTTCCTGTCGTGATGGCGCCTAACTACTCCGTTGGGGTTAACCTTGTGTTCAAACTGCTTGAAAAGGCAGCCAAAGTGATGGGCGATTACTGCGACATTGAAATCGTTGAAGCGCACCACCGTCATAAAGTGGATGCGCCTTCCGGTACCGCAATCGGTATGGGAGAAGCCATTGCTGGCGCTATGGGTAACCAGCTCAGCGATGTTGCTGTGTATGCTCGTGAAGGTATTACCGGCGAGCGAACCAAAGATGAGATCGGTTTTGCCACCATTCGCGCAGGCGATATTGTCGGCGAACACACGGCGATGTTTGCTGATATTGGTGAGCGTGTAGAGATCACTCATAAAGCGACGGACAGAATGACCTTTGCCAATGGTGCGGTCAAAGCCGCCGTCTGGCTTAGCCAAAAATCCCCTGGTTTTTATACCATGACGGATGTCCTAGGACTTAATGAGCTATAAATAAATAATTATGCGCTGGGCTTGCCCGGCGTTTTTTATATCTGTGCGTTGAAAGAAAATGAGTTAACTTCAGGCTATGCTCTTTTTTCTTTAAGTTTTATTGTTTATTTTCGTGGTTTGGTGTTGGTTTTATCTTTAATGTCTTTAAAGTTTATATTTACTTCCGATGTTGATCGTTTGCGTAAGGGCGAAGAAAAATAGTGTGATCTGGTACAGGTGATACAAAGAGAGATTTTGAGTTTTTTGAATTGAAATCGATTACTCATTTACAAAAGTTGTTCTTTTAGGCCTTTTGGTCTGTTTTTTGTCTAAAGAGCCCTAAAGTTTCGGTGTTTTTTTACGTGTGTGTTGACACATGTCACAGGCCTCATTAGAATACCGCCAATTTGTCTGAAATACCTAAAACCGCTTTTTTATTGCGCACAGGAAGGCAAATTTGCAGTTAAATTTATTATTTTTGCATTTTTATTCTGGAGGTTGTCTTGAGTAAATCAGCACTGTTAGTCCTAGAAGATGGGACAGTGTTCCGCGGAGTTTCCATTGGAGCAGATGGGTCGTCCGTTGGTGAAGTTGTTTTTAATACCTCGATGACGGGGTACCAAGAAATCCTCACTGATCCTTCCTATTCCCAGCAGATCGTCACCCTTACTTACCCACATATTGGTAACACCGGTACCAATACCGAAGACGAAGAATCTTCTTCAATTCATGCACAAGGCCTTGTGATTCGCGATCTTCCTCTTATCGCATCAAACTTCCGTAGTGAACAAACGCTTTCTGATTACCTAAAGTCGCAAAACATTGTCGGCATTGCGGATATTGATACTCGTAAACTGACGCGTATCTTGCGTGAGAAAGGAGCTCAGAACGGTTGTATCATCGCGGGTGACAATCTTGATGAGGCATTGGCGCTGGCGAAAGCAAAAGAGTTTCCTGGCCTAAAAGGCATGGACTTGGCCAAAGTGGTGTCAACCAAAGAAGCGTATGTATGGAATCAAGGTTCTTGGACGCTAGAAGGTGGATTGCCAGAAGCGAAAGCAGAGAGCGAGCAGCCTTACCACGTTGTCGCGTACGACTTCGGCGCCAAGCGTAACATCCTACGTATGTTGGTTGATCGTGGCTGCCGTCTAACGGTCGTGCCTGCAGAAACGAGTGCAGAAGAGGTGTTGGCGCTCAACCCAGATGGCGTATTCCTATCTAATGGCCCAGGTGACCCAGAACCGTGTACTTACGCGATCGAAGCAACCAAGGTTTTCCTAGAAAAAGGCCTACCTATCTTTGGCATTTGTCTTGGTCACCAAATTCTTGCTCTTGCCTCTGGTGCGAAGACAGTGAAGATGAAGTTTGGTCACCACGGTGCTAACCACCCGGTGAAAGACTTAGACCGTAACGTCGTGATGATCACCTCTCAGAACCACGGTTTCGCGGCAGATGAAGCGACTCTCCCTGAGAACCTACGTGCCACTCACGTGTCACTATTTGATGGCTCTCTACAAGGTATCCACCGTACTGATAAGCCAGCATTTAGCTTCCAAGGTCACCCAGAAGCAAGCCCAGGTCCACACGACGCGGCGCCACTCTTTGACCACTTTATTGAACTGATCAAACAGTCTATTTCAGACACGCAAAACATCGCTTAATTCGGAGTAGTAGAGAATGCCAAAACGTACTGACTTAAAAAGTATTCTAATTCTAGGTGCAGGCCCGATTGTTATCGGTCAAGCATGTGAGTTTGACTACTCTGGTGCACAAGCGTGTAAAGCACTGCGTGAAGAGGGTTACCGAGTCATCCTTGTTAACTCTAACCCTGCGACTATCATGACTGACCCAGACATGGCCGATGCGACTTACATCGAGCCAATCCAATGGGAAGTGGTTCGTAAGATCATCGAGAAAGAGCGTCCGGATGCCGTACTACCAACAATGGGTGGTCAAACAGCGCTTAACTGTGCACTAGACCTTGAAAAACACGGCGTACTTGCAGAGTTCGGCGTAGAAATGATCGGTGCAACCGCTGATGCTATCGACAAAGCAGAAGACCGTTCGCGTTTCGATAAAGCGATGAAGTCTATCGGTCTAGAGTGTCCACGTGCTGATACTGCGAAAACGATGGAAGAAGCATACGCTGTACTCGATATGGTTGGCTTCCCATGTATCATCCGTCCTTCGTTCACTATGGGTGGTACGGGCGGTGGTATCGCTTATAACAAAGAAGAGTTCGAAGAGATTTGTCGCCGTGGCCTAGACCTGTCGCCAACCAACGAACTTCTCATCGATGAATCACTGATCGGTTGGAAAGAGTACGAGATGGAAGTGGTTCGCGACAAAGCGGACAACTGTATCATCGTATGTTCTATCGAGAACTTCGACCCAATGGGCATCCACACGGGTGACTCCATCACTGTCGCACCAGCACAGACTCTAACTGATAAAGAGTACCAGTTGATGCGTAATGCCTCTCTAGCGGTACTGCGCGAAATTGGCGTTGAGACAGGTGGTTCAAACGTACAGTTTGGTATCAACCCGAAAGATGGCCGTATGGTTATCATCGAGATGAACCCACGTGTATCGCGCTCGTCTGCGCTTGCATCTAAAGCAACAGGTTTCCCAATCGCTAAGATTGCCGCGAAACTGGCGGTTGGCTTTACCCTTGACGAGCTACAAAACGACATTACAGGCGGTGCAACGCCAGCATCATTCGAACCTACTATCGATTACGTCGTGACTAAGATTCCTCGTTTTAACTTCGAGAAGTTTGCCGGCGCTAACGACCGTCTGACCACTCAGATGAAGTCCGTGGGTGAGGTGATGGCGATTGGTCGTAACCAACAAGAGTCGCTACAGAAAGCACTTCGCGGCCTTGAAGTTGGCGTGAACGGCTTTGACGAAATGGTTGATCTTGATGCGCCTGACGCACTCACCACCATTCGTCACGAACTCAAAGAAACGGGTGCTGAACGTATTTGGTACATCGCCGATGCATTCCGTGCGGGCATGTCGGTAGAAGGTGTATTCAACCTCACCAACATCGATCGTTGGTTCCTAGTTCAGATTGAAGAACTCGTTAATCTAGAAAACCAAGTTAAAGCAGGCGGTTTTGCTGGCTTAACCGAAGACGTGTTGCGTGTGATGAAGCGCAAAGGCTTCTCAGATGCGCGTTTGTCTGCACTGCTTGGTGTGTCTGAAAGCGAAATTCGTCGTCTGCGCGATCAGTTCGATATTCACCCTGTTTACAAGCGCGTCGATACGTGTGCGGCGGAGTTCTCCTCTGACACGGCGTACATGTACTCCTCTTACGATGAAGAGTGTGAAGCGAACCCGACTGACAAAGACAAGATCATGGTGTTGGGTGGCGGTCCAAACCGTATCGGCCAAGGTATCGAGTTTGACTACTGCTGTGTACACGCCTCTCTTGCCCTTCGCGAAGATGGTTACGAGACCATCATGGTTAACTGTAACCCAGAGACAGTATCCACCGATTACGATACCTCTGACCGTCTCTACTTCGAACCTGTGACGTTGGAAGATGTTCTGTCTATCGTTCGTGTTGAGAAGCCAAAAGGTGTGATCGTGCAATACGGTGGTCAAACGCCACTGAAACTCGCAAGAGCGCTAGAAGCGGCAGGTGTGCCGATTATCGGTACCAGCCCAGATGCGATTGACCGTGCAGAAGACCGTGAGCGTTTCCAGGCAGCGGTTGAGCGTCTAGGTCTAAAACAGCCAGAAAACGCGACAGTCACCACAATGGAACAAGCGATCGAGAAGTCGAAAGACATCGGTTTCCCATTGGTGGTTCGCCCATCTTACGTACTGGGTGGCCGCGCGATGGAAATCGTCTACGATGAGCAAGACTTGCGTCGTTACTTCAACGAAGCTGTCAGCGTATCGAACGAATCTCCAGTCCTACTTGACCGCTTCCTTGATGACGCAACAGAAGTTGACGTGGATGCCATCTGTGACGGTGAGCGCGTTGTGATCGGCGGTATCATGGAGCACATTGAGCAAGCGGGTGTTCACTCGGGCGACTCTGCGTGTTCTCTACCGGCTTACACCTTGAGTCAAGAGATTCAAGATGTGATGCGTGAGCAAGTTGAGAAGTTGGCGTTTGAGTTGGGTGTTCGCGGCTTGATGAATACGCAGTTCGCTGTGAAAGACAACGAAGTGTACCTCATCGAAGTTAACCCTCGCGCTGCGCGTACCGTACCATTCGTATCAAAAGCGACAGGTGCTCCACTGGCGAAAATCGCAGCACGTGTGATGGCTGGACAATCTCTAGAGTCTCAAGGCTTTACCAAAGAGATCATCCCACCATACTACTCAGTGAAAGAAGTGGTGTTGCCATTCAACAAGTTCCCTGGCGTTGACCCACTGCTTGGCCCTGAAATGCGCTCTACTGGCGAAGTCATGGGCGTGGGTGCGACATTCGCTGAAGCGTACGCGAAAGCAGAATTGGGTTGTGGTAACGTCTACCCAGAAGGTGGCCGAGCGCTTCTTTCTGTTCGTGAAGGCGATAAGCAACGCGTGGTTGACCTAGCGTCTAAGCTAGTGAAACTCGGTTACCAGTTGGATGCGACGCACGGCACTGCAGTGATTCTTGGTGAAGCGGGTATCAACCCTCGCTTGGTGAACAAGGTGCACGAAGGTCGTCCTCACATTCTTGACCGTATCAAGAACAATGAGTACACCTACATCGTTAACACGGCAGCAGGTCGCCAAGCGATTGAAGACTCAAAAGTACTTCGTCGTGGTGCATTGGCAGAGAAAGTGAACTACACCACAACGCTAAACGCAGCGTTTGCAACGTGTATGTCTCACACCGCGGATGCATGTGCATCAGTCACCTCTGTACAAGAGCTGCACGCAAAAATCGCTGAAAACGCCTAACCGTTTGATTCGACAATAGGCTCAGTGATAAGAGCCGAATTGACAACCTCATTGCCCACTCCTTCGAGTGGGCTTTTTTATGTTGGGAGATGGGTGATGGGGATCAAGCGAAAGAGCGGATTAGCGCGTGAGCTCAAGGCGGATTAGGACTTCTTCTGTGATGTCGCTTAGCTCACCGTAACCGACGATGGTACCGATCTCTTTTTCTAAGCTTTTTGCCTTGTGGAGGCTGATGTTGGCAAGCTCGGCTAAGTCAGTGCGTACCAGTGCGGTCATAGGGTCAAACACGGGCGCGGCGCAAATTCTCAGGGCATAAAATTCGCCAATTGACATCGCTTGTTTGACGAAGCGAATGCGATCTTTCAGTGTTTCAAACTCGCTGACTAATTTTGATTCGATCGACTGAATGCGCGTACCAAACTTCACCGCACTCAAGTAGATCTCATGATATTGAGGCTCAGCGCCTTCAATTCGGCGCATCGGTTGGGCGATAAGGGTATTGGTGCGACCTTTGTATATAGGTTCGAGAGAAAAGTTCTTCTCTTCACCAAGCTTTGCCAGGAGTCCAAGGTAAGGAGGCAAAGGATAGTTGACCCCAATAACACGTGGGCGTAGATTCGGGCCGCGTTTTTCAAAAAACAGCGGTGAGCTGACCATTTTATCCAACAAAATATCGTGCAGCCCTTCAAGCAGGGCATTACTGGGCAGTAGCTCTTGTTTGGCAACTAATTTATTTTGGTTGTGGTCAATCAGCGAGCCAAAGAAGGCAATAGTCTTCATCGTCTGGCGCTCTTCGATGATCGCCAGTTGCATCCGCTTACCACCAGGGCTGATGCGTATCACCGTATACGGCACTTCATCAAGCGGCAGCTTTTTGTCGTAAAGCTTTAATTCACTAAAGTCGACATGACACAGATCGCCCGCTTTTAATCCGCAAGGTGAGGTGAGTGCAATGCTCGCGCCATGCTTGGAGATATCTAACGTAACCCCAGCGTGACGCTGGCCATCGGCGGTTTTCAGTTGCAAAGGCGATTGAAACTGATACCTCGGCTCTTTGCGACGGGATTTGGCATCAAAATAGAGGCAAGCGGGGTTTGACTCAGGGTTGCGAGTGTGGCGAAACGGGTTGAGCTCGCTGCTGGCAAGACGCGGCTTATCCGTCAGCAAGTAGTCATTGCGACTGCTGCTGTCTGATATCTCTTGTAAAATGCCGCAGTGCGTCAAGGTGTTGGGCTCAAGGCCAAGCTCGGTCGAGTGCGTAGACAGTTCACTTTTTTCTTCGTCATTCAGCTCAAACACAGAGAGGCGAAAGGCTCGCCAACTCTCTTTTTTCGCGCCCACATGCCAAAACAATTGTCGCTGTTCGCGCGTCGCTTCCGGCATCATCATCGAGAAAAACAGCTGCTTGCCCTGATGGTCATGGGTGAAGGAGTAAAGTACGTTACTGCTGCCGCGCATACCCGGAGTGGTCAGTTGTTTCATGCGCTGTTTATTAAACAAACTGGTGAGCGCTTGTTGATTACGTTCGTCGTGCCAGTACTGCCAAATCGGCTGATTGTTCTCCGTCATCAACACCAGTTTAAGTTCGTCGCCACTGAAAAAGACCGGCAGATTGCAGGTGTGTTTGAGATAGGTGTGCTCGTACCCTCGAGAGCGAGCGCGAATGATCTTATCTTGATTATCGTGACGGGCTTTTTTACTGTCGTTATTGAGGCATTCTGCGATGATCGCTTCGATGGCTTGGGTTTCGTCGAGCATGATGGTACGCAGAAACTTCACTGCATCGTTTTCGTAAGACTCGTCGATACCAACAATCCGATAGCTAAACGCTGAGTGAATGGCCTCTACTTCCGAGCTCTGGGCGAGTTCTACAAAGCGTACCTCGACAATTTCACCCAGCTTATAGTCAAACGCAGACGGGACTTTAAACTTGGCCCCAGAAGGAGAGAGGTCAACGGTGACGCCGTGAACCAGTTGTCCTTTGGCGAGATTGAGCTCGATTTGGGAGGAAAGGCGCAGACGATTCTCTTTGCGTTTCAGGTCATAGCCCAAGTTAATCGGCTCGACTTCCAGTGCACTGCTTTTGGCTTGCACTTCGGTGCCGATGGGCTTGCCGCGCTTTTGCATAACACGAAAGTTGTTGTGTGTGTTGGACAGCGCTTCCCAAACGCCTTCGGTATAGCCGCCAAACTTACGCACATTTTTGTGATAAGCGTTGAAGGCGACATCATCTAACCAGTGGCGCAGTCCATCAAGCTTGTATTCTCGACACTCACCTTTGACCCGCCCTCGCAGGTCCACCGGTTTGGTGCACGGTGCCATCACTCGATTGAGCTCCATTTTGACCAATATTTTGACCGACGGAGGCTCGCCTTCTGTCATTTGGGCAAGAAGGTACTCAAAGTCTTGTGAGTGGTAAGCGGCAATGAGCCGCTCAGCGATTGAAAGGATTTCCTGTTGCTGCATATTTTATGGTTAGATCTACCTAATTATTCTCTATCGACCTTGATAACACGATCTTTAATGATATGTTACATCGAATCAAGATAAAGTGACCCAGATTCGAATTGATAAGGTCACAAAATAGCAGGTGAGGAACCATGGCAAAGGCAAAAAGAGCCTACGTGTGCAACGACTGCGGCGCAGATTTCCCAAGATGGCAAGGGCAATGCAATGCTTGTGGCGCTTGGAATACCATCAGTGAGGTGCGTTTAGCCGCTTCACCAGCCGCGGCGCGTAACGAGCGCTTGAGCGGATACGCGGGCAACGCCGCTGAAACCAAAGTACAGACGTTGTCTGAGATTGATCTTCAGGAAGTGCCCCGTTTTACCAGCGGTTTCAAAGAGCTAGACCGAGTATTGGGCGGTGGCGTCGTCCCGGGAGCCGCAATATTGATCGGCGGTAACCCTGGCGCAGGTAAGTCGACATTGCTGCTGCAAACCATGTGTTACTTAGCATCGCAAATGCCGACCCTCTATGTCACAGGCGAAGAGTCCTTGCAGCAAGTCGCGATGCGCGCGTCGCGCTTGGGGCTACCTAAAGACAACCTCAAAATGCTTTCGGAGACAAACGTCGATCGCATCTGCCAGATCGCGGAGCAAGAACAACCCAAAATCATGGTGATTGACTCGATTCAGGTCATGCACGTTTCGGATGTGCAGTCGTCACCGGGCAGCGTCGCTCAGGTGAGGGAGTCTGCCACCGCGCTGACCCGTTATGCTAAGCAAAACAACGTCTCGGTGTTTATTGTCGGCCACGTTACCAAAGATGGCACACTGGCAGGCCCTAAAGTGCTTGAGCACATTATCGACTGTTCTGTGTTGCTCGATGGCGGCACCGACAGCCGTTTTAGAACGCTGCGCAGTCACAAGAACCGCTTTGGCGCCGTCAATGAATTGGGGGTGTTTGCCATGACAGGTCAGGGGCTTAAAGAAGTCAGTAACCCTTCGGCCATATTTTTGTCGCGCGGCGAAGAAGAAACCTCAGGCAGTTCCGTCATGGTCGTATGGGAAGGCACACGACCCTTGTTGGTTGAGATACAAGCGCTGGTGGATTACTCCCAGTTGGCCAATCCACGTCGTGTTGCGGTGGGTCTTGAGCAGAACCGCTTGTCGCTGCTACTTGCTGTGCTACATAAGCACGGTGGACTGCAGATGGCTGACCAAGATGTGTTTGTTAATGTGGTCGGCGGTGTCAAAGTCACCGAAACCAGTGCCGATCTCGCCTTGGTGATGGCGCTGCTATCCAGCTTTAGAGATCGCCCACTACCTAAAGATGTTGTGGTGTTTGGAGAAGTCGGGTTAGCGGGGGAGATTCGCCCGGTGCCCAGTGGTCAAGAGCGTTTGAACGAAGCGTTTAAGCACGGCTTTAAAAAAGCGATCGTGCCGGCTGCGAACATGCCTAAAGGCGGGATTGCGGGCATGCAAATCCATGGTGTGAAAAAGCTGTCTGAAGCGATTGAAGCGTTTGATGAGTTGTAACTGTCAGCGTGATTGATCACCACAACGAATTAAAAAGCGCCTTGCCGATCGTTCAGCAGGGCGCTTTTTGTCTATACGTAGTGCCGCTCTAAAGCATATCGAGTGCTTTTTCCACGGCTTCAATCAATCGATCAACATCATCCTGCTGGTTATAGAGGGCAAAGGAGGCTCGAATCGTACCTGAGACGTTCAAAGCGTCCATCAAAGGATGTGCGCAGTGGTTTCCGGCGCGCACCGCAATCGCCTGTTGATCCAGTATGGTCGCGACGTCTTGATGATGCACACCCTCAACAATAAAAGAGACCACAGAGGCGTTGTCTTGATAACCCAGCACTTTAACATCAGGTAGCGCTGAGAGCCTTTCATTGGTTTGACGGGCGAGGGCGCGTACATGTTTTTCAACGTCTGAGAGATTGAACGTCTCCAGCCAGGCCACTGCGCGACTGAGCGCCAGCGCGCCCGCGACATTGGGGGTGCCGGCTTCGAATTTCCCCGGTAGCTCGCTGAACGTCGTCCCGGAGAAGGAGACTTTTTCGACCATTTTTCCGCCGCCATGCCAAGGGGGCATGGCATTGAGAAGATCGAGTTTGCCATACAGTACCCCAATCCCTGCGGGCGCAAACAGCTTGTGGCCGGAAAAGAGATAAAAGTCAGCGTCTAGGCGCTCGACATCGACCGGTTCATGCACAATACCTTGCGCGCCATCGACCACCACGATCGCGCCCACTTGATGGGCTTTCTCAATCACGGTTTCAATCGGTTGACGCGTGCCCGTTACGTTGGTGACGTGCGCTAACGCGACAATTTTGCAGCGCGGTGAAAGGAGCGCGTCAAAGGCTGCAAGATCAAATTGACACTGTGGCGTCATCGGCACTTTCACCACTTTCGCGCCCGTTTGCTCAGCGACAATTTGCCACGGTACGATATTGGCGTGATGCTCCAGTTCGCTGACTAATATCTCATCGCCCGGAGACAAAGCGCTGCGCGCGTAAGTTTGAGCGATTAGGTTGACCGCTTCGGTTGCGCCACGTGTCCAGATAACGGACGCCGGACTCTGCACGCCAATAAACCGAGCGATGTGAGCTCTGGCTGCTTCAAATTCACTGGTCGCTTGAGCCGTTAAACGGTGACTGCCACGATGGACATTGGCATTTTGCTGGCTGTAGTAACGGCTCAGTGTATCGATGACGCACTGCGGCTTTTGTGTCGTCGCTGCGCTATCAAGGTAGACCAAACGCTGCCCATTCACGTCTTGGTTGAGTGCTGGAAATTGGCCAATGATCTCAGCGGTTTCTCTCATTACGCTTCACCCAATTTGTGATATTGCAGGGTCGGAATCGTGACCATCGGCTCGGCAACTGTGGCAGCATGGGATTTTCCAGAGAGATGAATGATGATTTCCATTGCAAACTCTAACGCTGTGCCCGGTCCCTGACTGGTCATTAGATTGTGATTGATGTCGTAGGTGACGCGTTTGACACGGCGTCTCTGCTCATCAATCATCGGCCAGAAACTAGGGTGACAGGTCATCAGCGCATCGGTGTACAAGCCATGATGAACCAGAACGAGCGCAGGCGCGGCGCAAATGGCTGCGACCAACTTACCTTCGTACATCTGCTGGCGCACAATCTCGACCAAAACGGTGCTGTCGCGAAAGACCTCGCTGCCGCCAACGCCACCGGGTAGGATGACGGCGTCAAATTCATCGTCTGCCACATCAACCAGTGTGCATTGCGCCGTGAGTGGGATGCCGCGTGAGCCAATCATGGTCAGATGACCATCAAAGTCGGCGCTGGCCACCACGGCATCATAGCCGGCACGTACCATCATATCGATGATGGTGACCGCTTCCATTTCTTCGCTGCCTGGGGCGATGGGGATCAGTACTTTTTTAGTCATCTTTCCAGCTCTGTTCTCTCTGTTTTATCTCTTGGTATAGACGTTGATTCATCGGTGTGGTTAGCCCGTAGTGCGCCGCCCATTTGAGGAGGTATCCAGTAATAAAGTCTATCTCGCTGTGCCTTTTATGCACAATATCTTGATGCATGGATGAGAAGTTACGAGCGGTGTTGGCGATCACGGCATTGATCTTCTCGAACAGTTCTTTTTGAGTGATGGTGTAGCCCTTAGCATGCATGACGCTATGCACTTCACTGACGATCTCGGCAATGGTTGCCTGAAGATCGTCTCGGGCCAGCTCACCATTACGTATGTGTTCTAAAGCCGTCAGCGGATTGATGGCGCAGTTAATGGCAAGTTTCAGCCACAACGCCTGTTCGATGTCTGGGTGCCATGCCGTTGTTGGTAAAGCGTGGTTGAGCACCTCGGCCAGAAAGCCACACGCTTGACCGCGAAGATTCGCAGCACCGATAAAGGTTTCCCCTTGGCCGGTATGTTGAATTGACCCATCGTCGCTGCGTAAGGCGCCGTGTGTGGTGGTCGCCAGCAGTAAAGGATTGTTGGGTAGCCAGGTCTGTAATTGCTCTGCGTTCCCCATGCCATTGTGCATCAGCATGATCATGGTATCGGGGTGAACTAGGCCGCGGAGTGGCAACAGTGCCTCACACACCTGAGGGGCTTTGAGTGTGACCAACAAAAGGTCGGCGTTGGCTAAGCGGTCAGGTTGGTTGTTGGCGAACGTTAGAGATTCACCATCTAGGCAAAGGGATAGGCTCACTACGTCATGTCGTGAATAGACCGCGACAGCGTGCCCCGCTCGATAGAGCGCATGGGCCCACAAGGTACCAATCGCACCAGGACCGAGAATCACGATATTCATCATCAAGCAAAGGGTTAAGGATTTGAGGCAAGGATACGGATTGGCCGCGAGAATGCCAATAAAAATGGCGCCGATTGGCGCCATTTAGCTATGAAATAGCTGTTAACTTAGAATTTGTATGTGACAGCGAGGTAGTGACCAGCGCCAGAAGATTCTGCTTTGGTCGATGCATCCCACGGTAGGCCTTCGTTGTCGGCAAAACCATATACATCATGGTAAAGTTTCAAGCCGTAACCAACTGCAAAGCGGTCTGAGTGCCAGTAGATGCCGTTAAACATCGCGCCACCGTTGCTTGCTGTTGCGTAGCCTTTATCTGTGTCCATACCAAATTGGTAATCGATGTAGCCTTGGTAAGAGATAAACGAACCATTTTCGAAGAAATGGAATGGTTTAAACCAGTTGGTAGAGATCTGGTAGCCGTTCCAATCTTTTTTGTTCGAGTCGTATGTACCGTATAAGTTCAAGCCTACTTTGCCAAACCATGGTAGCTCGACATCAGAACCCAAACCGATTTTTTGGCTGTTAACGCCTGGGCTTCCATCAATACAACCAGTTTCGTTACAGTTAGTAGCACCGCCACCACCCCATTCCATTACAGAAGCTACGTAGAGCTCTTTTACTGGACCGAATGATAGGTCTTTTCCTGATAGTGCATCTAGTGAAACGCGAGGAGCGAATTTCATGAAGATTTTCTCAGATTTCGCTTTGTCGCTGCTTGAATCGGAAGTTAAGTTGAAGACGTCGACATAACCATACAAATCGAAGATGCCAGAGCGACCACCAAACTCCATTTCTAGGTAATCGTGAGTTGATTCAGATACACCTTTCTCATTGAATGCACCCATGATGTTGAATTGCATCCATTTGTAGTCGTTCTTGTGGATGTCGCCGTCTGAATAGTCAGCTGCCATCGCAGGCGCAGACATTGCTGCTACAACACCAAGAGCTAGAAGTGATTTACGCATAGTGGGACTCTCTATGTATTCGTTAAGTGTAAAAATGACGTCCATATATTGTGTAGCACGTTCTCCGACGTGCTCAGTTGGTGAGCATAATAGCGATTTAAATCTCAATTGGTAGTGATACGGAGTGCAAAAACACACAAAGTTAGTGAGGTTGATCACATTTATAGATAGAAAACTCAGTTATCGAGGAACTTTCACACTTTTGCATACTTTTTGATACAGATATCGTTTACGCAAACGTTTATGCGAAGTTTTATGCTTGTCAATGAATCAACAGATTTGGTTAGTGATCGGTTTTTTTTAGCGCTGCGTACACATTGGCAACGATGTAGAGGTGAAACAAAGTGCAAGAGATCATGCTATTTCCCTTGAGTTCCATTGTCCTTCCTGAAGGTAAAATGAAACTAAGGATATTCGAGCCCAGATACAAACGACTCGTCTCTAATGCGATGAAAGGAGACGGTACGTTCGGAATTTGCTTACTAGAAAGGGCCAAACAGTCAGACGCCGTTCAACTGTCACACACCGGCTCTCTGGTTCGCATCGTCGATTTTGATCAGCTAGACGACGGTCTGCTCGGTATCACGGTGTGTGGACTTCAGCGTTTTACTATCGAGCGGGTGCGCACTGAGTTTGATGGGCTGCGCATGGCGAAAATTCGCACGCTGCCTAACTGGCAAGTCGCAGAGATGT
>NZ_JCBDGH010000045.1:0-9435 GCF_059833955.1 Vibrio sp. R15-SG3-ISO1A | reverse complement strand
AGGTTAAAAGAAACAGGATGACAGAACCCTCCAGCACCTCAATTTCTCGATACGGTTTTCGTAAAGGCCAAGATAACCATCGTAAATTCCGTATACTTCAATGTCTGCAGAGAGTGCAGTGCGGACTACGCCACGTACTGCTGCGTTCATACCAGGGGCGTCACCGCCACTTGTCAAAACACCAATCTTCTTAATCATGCTCACCCTCGATTTTTGGGAATCTTATTTCAAAATATTACGTTAGTGGTTTACAGGCGGCCACCAACAAAATTCCTTTAACTGCGTAGTATGTTACCTTGCCCCACAAGGAATACTACTTTTATTTTGTAGACGTTAATGTAAGTTTTCTACTTATGTAAGAGTATTACAGCTTTGCTCATAACGGGAATTGATACACGTCAGTATCAAGGTTAATACTCACTCGCTAGAAAGATAGCCAACCCCCAGCCATTTGTCGCCTCTTCGCTAAGATTACCAGCGATGAACCTTCTGTTTACGCTCTTTACCGAACACCACAGAATAGGGATCTTGGTGGATCAATACGTCCGCTTCGGGAAAGGTCGCCAACAGCGAATCTTCTACGCGATCAGAGATTCGATGCGCCTCAATCAGCGGTAGATGATCGTCGAGCTCAAGATGCAATTGGATGAAGCGCGTTGGCCCTGACATACGGGTACGCAACTGATGCACGCCGTGCACCCCTTCCACAGAGAGGCAACATGCTTTGATCTGAGCAAGCTCCTCATCGGGCAACTTTCTATCGAGCAAGGTTTGAATTGCCTCTTTGACCATCTTATAGGCGCTAAACAGAATGTACCCGCCGATGATGATGGCAAACACCGCATCCGCCTGAGTAATACCAAACCAACTAAGACCAAGCGCCACCATGATCGCGGCGTTCATGTATAAGTCCGATTGGTAGTGCAATGAATCTGCGGCAATGGCTTGGCTGCCGGTTTTTTTCACCACATGGCGTTGAAATGTGACCAAACCGAACGTCACCAACATGGCGAAAAAGCTCACATAGACGCCATATTCAGGCGACACCAAGGCATGAGGACGGAAAAATCGGTCAACACCATTAAGAATCAGGAACACCGCAGAGCCTGAGATAAACATGGCTTGAGCAAGCGCCGCCAACGATTCTGCTTTGCCGTGACCAAACGCATGTTCACGATCCGCAGGTTGAAGTGAGTAGCGCACCACCACCAGATTAACCAGCGAGGCAGCAATATCGAGCATAGAGTCGATCAGTGACGCGAGTAGACTCACTGAGCCCGTCATCCACCAAGCACCCACCTTGACCACCAGCAAGCCACTAGCGACGAGCGTAGCGGTCCATGCTGCCATCGTCACCAAACGTGCATATTCTTGTTTCATATCCGTTTTCTACGTTGAGCCATTGCGAAAATTGGCTTAAGTATAACCTTATGTGTGGTGAAAGTGCAGCCAAGCCCCAGAAACGCAAAAGGCGACCCGAAGGTCGCCAAAGGCAGTAGAGAGCGATGATCAGTTTTTGTTCATGCGTTTTTGCATTTTCTCACCACACTCTGTCGCGCGCTCTTGCTGCAGCTCAACAAACTTGGCTTTTTGCTCAGGTGTTAGCACGCTTAACATTTTGTGTTCTTTCTCTAGCATCTTCACGCGGCGCTCAGTCTGTTGGTCGACCATCTGTTTCGCCAATTCCTGCGCGGCCGCTTGATCGAAGGTGTCTGCCAGTACCAACGCTTGCACGCTCGCACGGTGTGCCTGCATCTGCGCTTGATGCGACTCAAAATTCTCTTTGAATTTCGCTTTCATTTCATCACGACCAGCTTCGCGCATCTCTTTAAGCTGTGCTTGCTGTTCTTCGGTTAGGTCCAGTTGACGCATGATGCCGCGATCCAGACCACCACGACACTCATCACGTGGCCCTTTGTGGTTATCTTTACCACCGCCACCGAACGCCCATGCGCTCGCAGTACCTAATGTGAGAGGGAGGACAACAGCAGCCAATACCATTTTTTTTGCAGTGTTCATAATCGTTACCTTTCTTGTTCAAGTTATTGTGTGGAGCTGTCTTCACAGCGCTTGAGTGTAGAATAGGCCATGCTAAGTAAAGTGACGTTTAGGCAGCGTAAAGAATCGTAAAGAGGAAAAATTAGTCTCAATCTCCAGACGATTTACCAGTACTATTAACTCAGTGACGTTTGTAAGAGTGGTAACTATGGCACACCTATTATTGATTGATGATGACACCGAACTCACCGGGCTATTGACTGAGGTGTTAACGTTTGAGGGCTTCACCATCTCCGAAGCGAACAATGGCGAAGAGGGATTAGCGCTGGTCAGCGATGAGATTGATCTCATCTTGCTCGATGTGATGATGCCCAAACTCAATGGTATGGAAACACTCAAACGTCTACGAGAAAAGTGGGAAACACCCGTACTGATGCTCACCGCGAAAGGGGAAGAGATCGATCGCGTCATCGGCCTCGAACTCGGTGCCGATGATTACCTACCCAAACCATTCAGTGACCGTGAACTGCTCGCACGTATCCGAGCGATTCTGCGTCGCACCCAAGGTAAATCGGCGAGCAAAAACGGCGACTGCATCGAATACCAAGATCTTAAAGTCTATCCGGGCAAGCAAGAAGCCTATTGCCAAGGTGACTTACTCGAACTGACGACCACCGAATTTGCTTTGTTGAGCCATTTTGTGCAAAACCCAGGTGAAACGCTCACCAAAGAAGCGTTAAGTTTGGATGTGCTAGGCAAGCGACTGGCGGCGTTTGATCGCGCCATTGACATGCACGTCTCCAACCTGCGTAAAAAGCTGCCAGAGCGCGCTGACGGCAAGCCACGGATCAAAACCTTACGTGGCCGCGGCTACTTGTTGGTTGAGGAAAACTGATGCGTTTACCGAAAATCACTAGCCTGTATGGACGCATCTTCGCCATCTTTTGGTTTACCATGTTTTTGGTGCTGATGGCGGTGCTCTCTCTGCCCCATCTCGATCCAAGAAAAGCGCGAGACATTCCAAGCACTCACCTCAATGACTTAAGGGAAGTGCGAGACAGAGTCGAGCAACGCTTCGCCGGAGAGTCCAACCTCGCGCGGATATTGTTCCAGCTCGAAGGACCACGCAGACAAGGTAATGAGGGTGGAAGGCCACCCAAAGACAGCGGCCCGCGTTTCTATGTGTCGGATATCGATGGCAACATACTGACGTCGCAAGACCCGAAAGATTTCAAGATTCGCGCACTGCAAAACTTTATCACCAGCGTCGAGTTAGCCGAAGCACCCAAGCAGAAACTCTACGGCCATTACATGCTTGCCGGCCCTATTCCGGTGACGTTAGCCAAGCAGCCTCTGCTGCTCTACGTCGGCATCAAGTGGAATCAACCCGCGCCGTTTATCCTTAATCTGTTTGATCGACCACTCCAGCTTCTACTGGCCGTCATGTTGGTGAGCACCCCGCTACTGTTGTGGCTTGCTTGGGCACTGAGCCAACCTGCAAGACGTCTCGAACGCGCGGCAAAACGCGTCGCCGCTGGTGAATTTGAGGTGGACCCGCAGTTGGAGAAAGGCACCAGCGAATTTCGTCAAGCCGGAGAAAGTTTTAACCAGATGGTGGAAGCCGTTAATCAGATGATCTCGGGGCAGCAGCGCTTACTCTCTGACATCTCGCACGAACTGCGTTCACCGCTCACTCGGCTCAGAATGGCGACCGGGCTTGCCGTGCGTAAGCAAGGAGAGAGCACCGAGCTGACGCGCATCGATACCGAGGCTCAGCGCCTTGAGCAGATGATAGGTGAGCTGTTGGAGTTGTCGCGCATTCAAGTCAACAGTCACATGGTGCGAGAAAAACAAGCCTTGAGCAGTTTGTGGGAAGCCATCTTCTGTGACGCGCAATTTGAGGCAGAGCAAATGAGTAAAAGCCTGCGCTACGATGCGATTCCCAATCGCACCATTTCAGGCAACCCCAAACTGCTCATGAGCGCGGTGGACAACGTGGTGCGCAATGCGATTCATTACGGCGAAGACAAAATCGACATCCAACTTCATGTCGCCGATGACATCGTCCAGGTTATCGTCGATGACAACGGCGAAGGGGTGCCAGACGATGAACTGGAGTCGATATTCCGACCTTTCTACCGAGTCTCCACGGCGCGAGACAGACACAGCGGCGGAACCGGTCTTGGCCTGGCGATTACCGAAAGCGCAATACGCCAACACAGTGGCACAATCAAAGCGAGCCGCAGTCCGCTAGGTGGATTACGCGTGACGATTTGTCTGCCGCTGTGCCAGTAAATCATGCGTTGTCATGGAAGTTCGCAATACCCACATCAATTTTACAGTTGATAATCAATCTCATTATCATTTAAAGTAAATTCTCCAAACATGGAGGATTTACGATGGTGCACCAATTTCCTGAACTTCCTTATGCGTATGATGCGCTTGAGCCTTATATCGACGCAAAAACCATGGAAGTTCACTACAGCAAACACCACAGAACGTATTTTGATAAGTTCTGCGCGGCAATCAAAGACAGTGAACTAGAGCAGCAATCGCTGCGTCGCATTTTTGCCAACATCTCCTCACTGGCCCCCGCCGTTCGCAATAACGGTGGTGGCTATTACAACCACGTCCTGTATTGGAATTGCATGACGCCCAATGGCGGTGGTGTGCCCAGCGGCGAGCTTGGCCGCGCCATTGAGGAGACCTTTGGCAGCTTTGCCGAATTCCAACAGCAGTTTAGCGACGCTGCAATCAATACCTTTGGCTCCGGTTTCGCTTGGCTTATCGTCAAAGATAATCAACTGGTGATTACCTCGACCAGCAATCAAGACAATCCACTCATGGACGTGGCGGCCATTCAAGGCGAGCCCATTTTGGCCTTGGATGTGTGGGAGCATGCCTACTACATCAGCTACCAAAATCGCCGCCCTGACTACATTAACGCGTGGTGGAATGTCGTCAACTGGGAGGCGGTCGCAGAGAATTATCATCAAGCGCTAAGCTAATTAGACCTACAACAAAACAGACTAACAACGTCACATGGCACTTGGCGGTGTTTCATCACCGCCTTATACTCTTGGGTCTTATCAGAAAAAGTAACCAAAACCATGTTTGATATTGCCCTATTTGAACCCGAAATCGCCCCGAATACGGGCAACATTATTCGCTTGTGCGCAAACTGTGGCGCTAACCTGCACTTGATTGAGCCATTAGGATTTGATTTAGAAGAGAAAAAAGTGCGCCGCGCCGGTTTGGACTACCATGATCTCGCGCGCGTCACTCGTCACAAAGACTACTCGGCATTTCTCGAATATCTGCAAAAAGAACGCAGCGAATACCGCATTTTTGCCTGCACAACCAAAACCACAGGCCACCATGTAGACGCCCAATTCCAACCAGGCGATGTGTTGCTGTTTGGCCCGGAAACTCGTGGCCTACCAGCGGAATTGATCGAAAGCATGCCAATGGCGCAGCGTATTCGCATTCCTATGATGCCAGACGCACGCAGCTTAAATTTGTCCAATGCGGTTGCGATCATCGCTTTTGAAGCGTGGCGACAAATGGGCTTTGAAGGGGCACAGTAGGCGTCAGTTCCTAGAAGTGAGTGCCTAGTTCCTAGAATTCGACCTCTAGGAACTAGGAACTAAAATCCTCACCTACGGACGAGCAACGAAACCTACCGCTTCATACGCTTTCTTCAGCGTCTCAGCGGCACGAGCAGACGCTTTCTCCGCACCTTGCTTCATCACTTGATCCATGTAAGCACGATCAGCACGAATACGGTGGTATTCCGCTTGAATCGGCTCAAGCATCGCCACCACAGCTTCACCAACGTCTTTCTTAAATGGGCCGTACATTTCTACGCCTTGGTACTTGGCTTCAATCTCTTCAAAGCTCATACCTGTCGCCGCCGAGTAGAGGCCCATTAGGTTGGAAATGCCCGCTTTGTTGTCCCAATCGTGGGCGATACGTGGTGGTGTTTCTGTATCGGTTTGCGCCTTGTTGATCTTTTTAAGAATCGACTTCGGCTCTTCCAACAGCGTAATCACGTTCTTGCGGTTATCATCCGACTTCGACATCTTCTTGGTCGCATCCTGAAGGCTCATAACACGCGCATTCACGGTTGGAATGTACGGCTCTGGCACTTGAAAGATTGGCTGTTCAGGCGAGTAGATGTTGTTAAAGCGGTTGGCGATATCACGCGCCAGCTCAAGATGCTGCTTCTGGTCACTGCCGACCGGAACTTGATGCGCGCCGTAAAGCAGAATGTCGGCTGCCATCAACACAGGGTAATCGAACAGACCAACGTTGACATCGCCAAACTGGCTAGAGGTGTCTTTCGAGTAGCGCGCTGATTTGTCTTTAAACTGAGTCATTCGGCCCAGTTCACCCATTTGGGTGTAACAGTTAAGAAGCCAACCAAGTTGAGCATGTTCCGGTACGTGGGACTGGACAAATAACGTGCTCTTCTTCGGATCAACGCCCACTGCGAGACAAATTGCCAATGCATCTAGAGTTGCTTCATGCAGTGCTTTCGGGTCTTGACGCACTGTGATGGCATGAAGGTCAACCACACAATATTGGCAATCATAATCGTCTTGCATCTGCTGCCATTGACGTAGAGCACCCAAGTAGTTACCGATACTTAGTTCACCTGACGGTTGAACACCACTCAATACGATGGGTTTGCTCATTAGAATGATTCCTTTGACTTCTTAATCTTAATAAATGAAAAAACCGCGCCCAGCCTGACGCCGACACGGTTTATCCAGTGTACTCATTAACGAGTATTTTGGAAGTGATTTCGTTGCGCTTAAGCGCAAACCGCGACCACTTCGAATAAATCAGCGATGGTATCAGCGACGTAGTCCGGCTGTGAGTCGGAAATCGGTTCGCCGTGGTTGTAGCCGTAGGTCAAACCAAACGAGTAACACCCTGCGTTCTTCGCCGCAAGAATGTCGTTTTTCGAGTCGCCGACCATCAGCATCTGTTTGGCACCGCAGTGGTGCTTTTCAAGCAGCCAGTTGAGCGCCATCGGGTTGGGTTTCTTTTCTGGGAAGGTATCACCGCCGATGATGTCACTGAAGTAATGATCAATACCATGCTGTGCGAGCACATCAGGCACGAACTTACTCGGCTTATTTGTCACCAATGCTAGGGTGAAACCTTGCTCATGCAACGCCGCTAACGTCTCTTTTACTTGAGGGTAAAGATGGCTCAGCTTGTGTCCACCTTGGGCATAAAAGTCATCAAAGAGGTGACGAGCTTTGACTAACAGCGCAGGGTCAAGATCGGGGTCAAGCGTTAAGCTGCGAGATAAGGTGCGGCCAATCAACACATCGGCACCGTTACCGACGTAATCACGCACCTCTTCTTCCGCCACCGGCGCATAACCGAGCGCTTCGACAGCAGCGGAGGCGGCAACCGCGAGATCCGGCACACTGTCGAGCAAGGTGCCATCAAGATCGAACGCGATCAATTTAATATCATTCATGAATCTTCCTAATGGTTGAGCGGCGACTTTTTTAGTCACTCTTAGGGCGGGCATGATTGACCCGCCAGGTCACTTTATATGGGCAAACAGCCGAATTGGATTACTGAGTTATGCCTTCACTTTGGCCAGCTCAGCGCGCATCTCATCGATTACGGCTTTGTAATCCGGCTGATTGAAAATGGCGGAACCGGCGACAAACATATCCGCGCCCGCTTCTGCGATTTCACGAATGTTATCCACCTTCACTCCACCATCAATTTCTAAACGAATGTCACGGCCTGATTTATCAATCATAGCGCGAACGGCACGCAGTTTATCTAGCGTGTGAGGAATGAACGATTGACCACCAAACCCAGGGTTTACTGACATCAATAGGATCAGATCGACTTTATCCATGATGTACTCAAGGTGAGCCAGTGGCGTTGCAGGATTGAGCACCACACCCGCCTGACAGCCATGCTCTTTGATCAGTTGCAGTGTGCGATCTACGTGTTCAGAGGCTTCGATATGGAAAGTGATCATTGATGCCCCCGCCTTAGCAAAGTCCGGGATGATGCGATCCACGGGCTTTACCATCAAGTGCACATCAATAGGGGCGGTGATGCCATAGTCACGCAGCGCTTGGCAAATAGGTGCGCCAAACGTCAGGTTAGGTACGTAGTGGTTGTCCATCACATCAAAGTGAACCACATCGGCACCGGCGGCGAGCACCTTTTCGACGTCCTCACCAAGGCGAGCAAAATCGGCCGACAAAATGGATGGAGCAATAAGAAAATCTTTCATACCTGACCTCTGTTAGGTTGCGCTGAATAATCGTTGCGCAATTCTACCTAAGCTGGCGGTAGGAATACAGTGGCTATTTGCTTTCACCTGGTTGGAATAGAGCGAGCAGCTCATCGACTTTATTGCGCCCTGCACCATTGCGGCTGATGGTCCGCTTGACCTTGACCACGTTCAACTGCGCGCCATGATACAGGCGTCTGGTGAGCGTTGTGTCGTGGTTAGAAATCAGCACGGAGATACCACGCTCTTTGGCCGCACGCTCAGCGACATCAGCCAAGGCGGCTTGATCATCGAGTGAAAAGCCATTGCCCGCGTAAGAGGTAAAGTTGGCGGTCGTCGACAGCGGCGCATAAGGCGGATCGCAATACACCACACTGCCCTTGCGCGCGCGTTTGAACGTCTCGGCGTAGCCCTCACAGACAAAGGTGGCCTTCTTGGCTTTCGCGGCAAAAAACTCCAACTCAGCTTCTGGGAAGTAAGGCTTTTTGTACGAACCAAACGGTACATTGAAGCCGCCTTTTTTGTTGTAACGACACAGGCCGTTAAAACCGAAACGGTTCATATACAAAAATGCAAGAGAGCGATAGAAGGTGTCATCACTTTGGTTAAACTCGGCGCGGATCGCCAAATAGGCTTCTTTGCGATTGTTCTCTGGGGTAAACCAGCGCTTCGCCTCAGGGATGTAGCTCTCAGGGTTGTCTTTGAGCAGATTGTAGAGATTGATGAGATCAGGGTTGATGTCTGCCAGCAGGTACTGCTCATAATCCGTATTAAGAAACACAGAACCAGCACCAACGAACGGTTCAACCAACTTACGACCTTCAGGCAGGTAGCGTTGGATATCTTCGACCAGACCGTATTTTCCACCTGCCCACTTGAGGAAGGCTCGCTGCTTCTTCATCTACTGCTCTATTTATCAACCACAAAATAAGGGGCGGAATGTATCATATTTACCGCCCCGACCAAAGCACTTGCCTGCGCAACTGCGAATGACGCGAACAAATCGCCGTTATTCGACTCTCTCCAACTCGCTCTGCACCTGACCGAGCGATTTTGCCCATGGGTCAAGCTGTTGCAAAGCCTCAGGAAGCGTCTGCACCGCATCTCGCGCCAGTTGAATGGTGGGGTAGTTTTGGTAAGTGACAATAAACCACTCC
>NZ_JCBDGH010000044.1:0-30555 GCF_059833955.1 Vibrio sp. R15-SG3-ISO1A | reverse complement strand
AAAAGCCCGGCATAAAAATGCCAACGCCAAGTCATAAAGTAGCGTGATTTAATGTGATGAGATTGAGCGCTCTTCGCTTCTAACGAGCTTGACGACATAGCGATTTCCTTTTGGCTGCTTTATTCACAGCGACGACATTGGTGATGGTGGCGTGTACTTGTGTTATATCGGCCTATTGTTTTTATATTGATATTGTTGGCGTATTTAGCACGCGACACACATTGGCGTATGAGCGATAGGATCCGGTACGACGTGCGCGTTGAGTGAAAATACGTTTTTGAGTAACTCAGGGGTGAAGATATCCTTCGGTGCACCTTGAGAGACGACCTCACCTCGGTGCATCACCACTAAATGGTCGCAGTAGCGGCATGCTTGATTAAGATCGTGCAGCACCACAACCACTGTTTTCCCTTGGTTGTTCATCTCTCTCATCAGCTTCATTAGCTCAATCTGATGGGATAAATCTAAGTAAGTCGTCGGCTCATCCAACATCACGACATCGGTGTCTTGGGCAAGGATCATAGCGATCCAGACACGTTGTCGTTGTCCTCCTGATAAGCTTGAAAGAGGCACAGGCGCGAGGTCTGAAATGCCGGTCTGCTCCATTGCGCGCTGAACCAGCGCTTTATCATGGGCATTGAGTCTGCCCCAATGTGAAAGGTAGGGGGAACGGCCATATTCAACCAGTCGTTGAACGCTTATCCCTTCGGGACTTTGGAGAGTTTGCGGCAGTAGTGAGAGCCGCTGGGCCAGGGACTTTTCCCCAAACGATGATAAAGCGGTTCCGTCTAGTAATACCTCACCGTGCATGGGTTTGTGTATCCTAGCTAGTGCTTTTAACAGCGTGGATTTTCCACAACCGTTTGGACCAATTAGGGCAGTGATGCGTCCTTTGGGGATCGAAAGGTTCAGATTGTTGATTATCGTGGTGTCGCCGTATCCGACGCTCAGGTTGTGTACTGTAATCATTACCAGCCCTTATAACGTTGCAACAAATAAATGAAATAAGGCGCACCAATCAAAGAGGTTAAGACACCTGCGGGTAGCTCTATTGGTGGCTGCAGACCGCGGGCCAGTGTATCAGAGGCAAGAACAAGTGAGCCGCCAATGAGCGCTGCGCCGGGAATCAAGGCTTTATGCTGATGACCAAACAGCATTTTCGCAAGGTGGGGTGACAACAAGCCGACAAAACTGATGGTACCGCAGATGGATACGCTAAGACTTGCCAAAACGACAGCGCAGAGCAGTGCTCTCCACTGCAGTTTGGTGGGGGTGACACCGAGAGAGGTGGCACTGTCGTCGCCTAAACCGAGAATATCGAGTCGCCAAGCGAGCCAGAATGCATAGGGGACCAACACCACTAATGTGAACCAAATAGTGGGAACGTGTGTCCAGTTCCGACCCCACAAGCTGCCGGTAAGCCAAACCATAGCAGTATTGATTTCCATTGGATGTACCACCATCAAAAAGTCGATCAAGCTGGCAAGGAAAGCGCTGATCGACACGCCAATAAGGGCTAATTTTGTTGGTGTGGGTTGAGTGGTTGTATTGATGATGTAGATGATTGCCGCAGCGCTCATGCCACCAAACAGTGCAGACAAAGATAACAAGTGATTAGGTGCCTGTGGAAAAAACACCATCAATGCGGTCGCTGCGAGCCCCGCTCCAGCACTGATGCCCATGAGGTCAGGAGAAGCTAATGGATTACGAATGATCCCTTGAACCAAGACACCCGACAACCCCAAGCCCGCGCCGACACCGATCGCTAAAATGACACGGGGCAATCGATATTGGTTAACGACAAAGTCGTACTCTCCCCCGTAGATCAGAGTGTGCGCCACTTGAACAGCGGATAAATGCGTTGCGCCGGCAATTAGGCTGACAGCGATCAAGCTAATCAAGATGGCAGAGAGAGAAAAAAATACAAGTCTGTTCATGAATCTGAGTGACGAATAGCGAGGTAGATAAAGCAGGGTGTACCAATCAGTGCTGTGATAGCGCCAACGGGCGTTTCTGCGGGAAAAGCGATAGAGCGTGACAAAGCATCTGCCCACGTGACTAGCGCTGCGCCGAGCAGTGCGCAAGCGGGCACTAACACGACGTAGTTACTGCCGACTAAGCGTTTTGCCATGTGTGGAATCAGCAAGCCAACAAATCCAATCGGCCCTGCGACGGCAACACTTGATGCGGTGAGCAATAGGATAGCGATACTCGTGATGGCTTGGGTTCTAGGGATGTGGATACCGAGGCTGATCGCTGACTCGTTACCTAGGGCAATAAGGTTTAAGTGACGACTCACCGTTACGGCCATCGTTAGCCCAACTAAGCTGATTGGCCATAGAGTATGCCATTCCTTCCAACCCAAAGAGGAGATGGAACCCGCAAGCCAAGTGATGATCGTATAAGCGTTATCGTCGACAAGTATCACAGAAGCACGCGTGAGACCTATCAGCAAGGCATTAAGCGCAATACCTGCAAGCACCAATTTTAGGGGACTGGAGCGAGAGCTAAACACGCCACCTAACAACATGGCGGTTGCACCGCTTAGCATACCGCCGATACCTGCTAGCAGAATACTGGGAAATTCAGACAGTATAGGTAGGTTGAGGGCACCAAGTGCCATGACGCAAGCCGCACCAGAGTTAATCCCTAGTACAGAAGGAGAGGCGAGTCGATTTCGCGTTATTCCTTGCATCAGCAGTCCAGCAACAGCGAGGTTTGCGCCGATCACCATGCCAGATAAGACGCGAGGGATGCGTATTGTTCGAATGATTTGTTGCTCAATACTCGGTGATGGGCTGGTGCTCATGGAATACCAAAGGTCAATCACGCTGAGAGGGAAACTAGACCACGCGATGACAGAGTAGCTCACTCCACTCAACAAGGTGAGCGAAAAACACAGCCAAACCATCTGCTTAGAAGTCAACATGGGGAGTGACTCCATTCTATTGACGATTGTACGAAGCGCGGAAGTGTAACCGTTATGATAATTACAATCAATTTCATCATTAGATAAATAAAAAATAGTTATAAAAGCTGTATTTTGAGTTGCAATGCTAATGATAATAATTACCATGCGCATATCTTGCCGGCTGACGAGCCAGTCGAGCACGATCACGACAACAAAAAGCGCATAAGCGCGTACATGTAAGGTTTTTATCTCATCTATGAAATTTGCTGCAAATACTATCACTCAATGCTTGGCCCTCTCGCTAGGCGTTACCTCGGTTGCGATGGCACAAGACCGCTCTAGCGACGAGACAGCTGAACTCGACACTATGGTCATCGTCGGTCAACAAAATTCGTATCTCGACCCTAGCGTCAACACCGCGACCAAAACCGATGTGGATCCGTTGGAAACGCCGCATACGGTTAACATCATCAACCAACAATTTCTTCAAGATATCCGCGCCAATACGCTAGATGATGCCTATGGCTATACCACAGGGTTAAGCCGCTCTGGGGTAGACGCAGATAGCTTTACACTCCGAGGTATGCCCGCAGATTTAAATACCATTCAAGTGAATGGCCTGCCTGGATTAGCGTCTCGTTTCGGCTCTCCTACAACGGCGAACGTTGAGCGTGTTGAAATCCTCAAAGGCCCCGCTTCGATACTTTATGGGCAAATACAGCCGGGTGGGCTGGTCAACATCATTACTAAGAAACCGCAAGAGGTTGCTTCCGTTACGTACGACGTATCTGCAAGTAGTTACCTCACAGAGGTCAGTGGCGTTGGCGAGAATAATGGATTTACCGGTACGCTCGATTCGACAGGGCCACTTAACAGCAGCAAAACATGGTTGTATCGAATGATTGTGAGTGGTGAGCAGTCCGACTCGTATCGTCAAGACGTCGATCAGACCAACTATTATCTGTTCCCCAGTTTAACCTATCAACCGTCAACGGCCACAGCGCTCACCTTTGGCTTAGAGCTTCAGTCTGAGCAGCGTGTGGCAGACAACGGACTGGCTGTCCTCAATAACGACATCAAACAGATTGCTTCGCTGGATACCCATTATCAATCAGCGGATGACACAGACGAAGATAAGGGACTTGTGGCGTTCGCCACTTTTAATACCGCATTGACTCGCGCCTTTGATCTTACCCTTGACTGGCGCAGTGTGTGGCATGAAGACTCACGTCATCTCTACGAGACACGTGATGTAAAAGACACGTCACAGTCGGTTACCGTGAGAGATAGAGATCAAGTCAATAAGCGTGAATATCATTTTATTGATGCGAGGAGCACAGGCAGTATTTGGCTTGGCGATATTGAGCATCAACTGCTGATTGGTACCAATATCGGCTTAGAAAAGCGCGATTTTTTGCGTGAAACCTACGCGACGAGCAGTGTAGACTTTTTCGAACCCATCGATATCACAGAGCGTGATGAGAGTGCGTATAACGTGGATCATCGCATTACCGACTACACCAACTACGGTGCTTATCTTCAAGATACTGTCTACCTTACTCCCGACTGGACGCTGATGGCGGGCGTGCGCTACATGCGCCAAGACGTAGACTTCGATTACATCAGTAAGTCAACTCAAGATACTCAATCCACGGATGCATGGGTGTCGCAAGCTGGCGTTGTTTATAAGCTAGCGGCTCGATCATCGCTATACGCGAGTTATGGAGAGAGCTTTAATCCCAATAGTGTTGAAAAGAAAAGCGCCAGTGATGAGGCGTTTGATCCTGAAGAGGGGCGTCAATACGAAATTGGTCTAAAAACCGACTTGATGGGATTGGGCAGCCAATGGACGCTGGCCTATTTTGACATTGAAAAATCGAACGTGGTTGAGAAAAACGACAACGGCGATTATGAATTGCTTGGTGAAGTACGTAGTACAGGGATTGAGACGGAACTGCTAATGCAGCCCGTGGACAACTGGCAAGTCAAGCTTGGTTATGCCTATGTTGATTCAAGAATTGCAGCGAATGCTGATGAGACGATAGAAGGAAATCGCACGCCGATGTCGGCCTACCACGACGCCTATGTTTGGACTAAATATAACTTCCCTTATCAGATTGCGGGCGGTGTCGTGGGAACCACACTCGGCGCGAATTATGAAGGTGCGCGATACACTAGCGAAGATCCGAGCTCGAGAGTGGAGTTGCCTGCTTATGTCACCGTGGATCTCGGTGTTCAATATGAGATGACGGATTACCGAGTATCGCTCAATCTCGCCAACGTATTTGATGAAACGTACTACGTTGGAGGCACGGATAGCCATCGTATTTACGCAGGTGATCCTCGCGAAGTGACACTGAGCTTAACGGGTCAATTCTGATGCGATTGGCCAATATAATGGGTGTGCTGCTTGTACTGTGTGTGAGCACAGTACAAGCAAATATCAGAAGCACCAATGAAGCGGCGTACCCGCAGCGGATTGTTGCATTGGAGTATTCTTTTGTGGATGCACTCGCGGTGGTGGGAATATCCCCCGTTGGGATTGCCGATGATCATGATCCAGAGCGAATTATTCCTCAAGTGAGAGAACGCATTCAGTCTTGGACATCGGTTGGAATACGGTCTCAACCCAATCTAGAGGTGATTGCCCAATTGAAACCGGATTTGATCATCGCGGATGCGCACCGTCACCGAGTCAGTTTAGATGATCTCAATGCCATCGCGCCAACCTTACTGTTAAAAAGTCGCGGTGAAAGTTACCAAGATAGTTTGAACTCGGCGTTGACCATTGGGCAGGCTGTTGGTAAAGCATCGGAGATGCAAGCAAGGCTCGCTCAACATCGCGCGTTCATTGAGGCCCATCGAGGGCGTTTTCAAGGGCAAGGTAACGTACAGTTCGCTAACGTGAATGATCGAGGGATGTGGTTACATGGCCCTCAGTCCTACACCGGTAGCTTGTTGTCTGAGCTCGGGTTACAACCCGCAATGCCTGAACTGACCGAGAGCCATCTCGTCGAGGCAAATTTTGAGTTGTTGTTGAAAGTCAATCCAGATTGGTTGTTTTTCAGTAAACGCTCGACAACAACGCTACTTGACCAATGGCAAGATAATCCGCTCTTTAGGTTGTTGAATATTAGCGGTAATCAGCAGGCTATCGAGGTTTCTCCACAGGTGTGGTCGCTTAATCGAGGCATCTTAGCAGCTGAAGCTATCGTCCGTGATCTTGAGAAGGCGATGGCAAAATCACCACAGGATTGAGCCTCGCTGTAGGTTGATTGAGTGTCAGCGATGTGACTCAGTGTCTGTCAACAACAGCCTTCACTATTGGCGAGCACTACGGCATCAGGGCGTCGCGGTTGAGATGCACCTTTTTGAGCGCGGAGGGCATGGTTTTGGACTGCATGGAGCAAAAGAGCACTCGGTCTCTTGCTGGCCAACGTTGCTGCACAACTGGTTGTTACAGCACGGCAAGTAAGTCTTCGCCGCTCATCACCAGTGTAGGTTAAGGTTCCTTGTCTTGATGTTTGACTCATTGGCTGAAACAATGGTTTGCATAACAAACAGCGCATGCGTCTACAAAGCCGCTTTGCGCGCGTCAAGGAGTGAATAGTGAAGTATGACGTTGCTATCGTCGGGGCTGGTTCTATGGGCATGGCCGCTGGTTATTTTCTGGCGAAAAAAGGACAGAAAGTCATTTTGTTGGATGCCGGGGATCCTCCCCACCACAATGCCAGCCATCATGGTGAAACCCGAATTATTCGCCACGCGTATGGTGAAGGAGAGGCTTATGTGCCTCTCGCGCTTAGAGCGCAAGACTTGTGGCAGGAGTTGGAGCAAGAATCCAACCAGTCGTTATTTCTTAACACCGGCGTTCTGAATATGGGAGAGCGGGACTCTCCATTTATTCAAACCCTTATTGCCAGTGCCGTTAAGTACCAGTTACCTCTCGATATTCTTGATGCCTCGCAAGTAAGTGAACGCTTCCCCGGCATTACCTTACCAGACAACTATATCGGCTGTTTCGAATCCACATCGGGCATATTGCGCTGTGAAGCGTGTATTCGCGCCTATCGGACCCTAGCCATTGGGCACGGTGCTGAGCTACTGACTTACCACGGCGTTGATAGTATAGACATCCATGAGTCAGGCGTAACACTCACTTCTGGAGAGACAGTGATCTCTGCTGACCGGTTGATTGTTTCAGCAGGCGCTTGGTCAGCAGAGATACTTCGTCAACTCAATTTGATCTTGCCGATGCAACCGACCAGAAAAACCTTCGCTTGGTTTGAAGCTGAGGAGACAAAGTATGGACAAGATCATTTTCCAGCGTTTTCTTTTGATTCACCAGAAGGCATCTATTACGGTTTCCCGAGTATTGACCAAGCGGGCCTCAAAGTTGGACGTCATGATGGTGGGCAAGCGCAAGATCCTAACTTGGACATAGAGCCTTATGACAGTGTGCATGATAGCCATGATTTGGAGCGTTTCTTAGCCGCAGTGATGCCAGATGTTGGCAATTTAATGTACGGAAAAACATGTATGTACAGTATGACAGAAGATGAGAATTTCATCATCGACAGGCACCCTCAGCATTCTCATGTACTGATTGCGGCGGGCTTTTCTGGTCACGGGTTCAAATTTGCGAGCGTGATAGGGGAGATGTTAAGTGAGCTTGCCTACAATGGGCAGACGCAATACGACATTTCAATGTTTTCACTTGAACGATTCTCAGTGTAAAACTACAGAAAACGTTTTTCTGCTATTGCGTGGTGAATAGCGCTCTACGATTTTAATGACTATCGTTGAGCGCTATTAGGTTAAAGGAGCATGCCGCCTGAAGCTTCAATGCGTTGGCCGGTTATCCAACCAAAGTCATCGCTGAATAGTGCCGCAATCGCTTTGCCAATATCCTCGGGTTCACCCACTCGTTGAAACGCGGTGATGTTGGCAATCATCGAACGTGCTTCGCTACTGTCACGGTTGGAACCATCTCTGAAATCCGTCGCTATGGCGCCGGGGGCGAGTGTGTTAACTCTCACTCTCTTAGATGCGAACTCTTTGGCCATGTATCGGGTCATTACTTCCACTGCACCTTTTGCCATCGCATACGCCGCGTATCCCGGGAACGAGAAACGAGTTAACCCTGTTGAAATGTTAACAATGTGTCCGTCAGCTGAAATGAGCGGGAAAAGTGCTTGTGTCAAGAAGAATGGCCCTTTGACATGAATGGCGAACATATCATCGAACTCCTCCTCACTGGTTGACTCTATGGCGCTGTTTAATCCCGTTCCAGCATTGTTGAGAAGGTAGTCGAACGAATCGCGATGAAATTCAGTAGCGAGTGTTTGGCGAATTTCATCGATCAGTAAAGCCGTACAAGCAATATTACGCACATCATGTTGCAGAGCGATTGCTTTTTGCCCTAGTGCAGAGACTTCATCGATTAGGCTCTTCGCTGCATCTGCCTGACTTTGGTAGGTGAATATAATGTCGATATTGCGTTGTGCTAGATGTAATGCGGCACTGCGACCTATGCCGCGACTCGCTCCGGTGATAATAGCAATCTTGTTCATGGTTATCCCTTTCTTCTGTTAACCGTAACAATATCAACGAGAATAGTTGCTTTAATTGTTGTGAAAAATATCGATAATTAGAACTAACTGTTCAAATAAAAGGAACAAACTGGGTGTGGATACAATAGAGTCAATGCGCCGTTTTACCTCAGTGGCAAGGTTAGGTAGCTTCACTAAAGCAGCAGAAGAGCTTAATGTGCCTAAGTCTGCTATTTCTAAATCCATCAGTCGTCTAGAGGAGCATTTGAAGACTCGCCTGTTTCTACGCAGTACAAGACGAATCAGCCTCACCGAGTCTGGAGAGAGATATCTTTCAGAATGTCTCCGTTTACTCACTGAATTAGATGCGTTAGAGAGTGAGTTTCAATCGCAAAGTGAAGGGCTAAATGGGGTGATCCGGGTCGATATGCCAAGTCGTTTTTTTACTTCGTTTGTTGCGCCACAGCTATCACAATGGTTCTCTATGCACCCAAACACGAAAATTGATGTTTTAGGCGCAGACAGGCGAATAAACCCGATAGAAGAGCAGGTAGATTGCGTTGTTCGAGGAGGGATTCTTAACGATAGCAGTCTAATTGCTCGCCGATTAGGCGAAATGGCCATGATAAATTGTGTCAGCCCCAGCTATGTCCAGCGCTATGGATTGCCAGAACATGTGTCAACCTTATCCGAACATTTTGTTGTGGGTTATTGTCCTGATGGACGGCGCATTTCGAGCGAGTTTGAATATATTGATGGAGATGGTGAGCGACGTCTATTCGTAAACCATCGGGTATCAGTCGCCACCACGGAAGCTTATCTTACAGCGGGACTGAATGGTTTGGGCATCATTCAATTGCCTAGGTATGGCGTAGAACCCTACATAGAAAGTGGCGAACTGCTGGAAGTGCTCAAGCCTTGGACCTGTCAAGCTATGCCTATCTCAATCATGTATGAGTCTCGTCGTCAGCAACCTAAGAGGGTTCGAACCTTTATCGAATGGCTAGCGACGCTGTTTGAAGAATCGACAGGAACTCAAAATCAATCTTAGACCAATGAGTTCCTGTCATGTGATAACGCATAAATACCAAATATGACCCTGTTAAGGGATCAACACAAACTTACCAAAATGGCGTTTGCGTAAGAACTCCGTCTGTGCGTTGGCAATTTCTTTAAGCGGAAACGTCTTCGCGACCAAAGGTTGAATTTCATTTCGCTCAATGTAACCAATTAAGTTTGCGAAGACGGGTTCATCCCATGCTGTCGTGCCTATCAGTGTGATGTCCTTGAGGTAGAGCTTACGCAAATCAATGTTGACGATAGGTCCTGCAATTGCGCCTGAGGTAGCGATTCTGCCGCCACGTTTGAGCAGCGCTAAATGTTGACCAAATTTGTCGCCGGCGACGTTATCAATCACAACATCAACGCTGTTTTCACCAAGAATGCTTGGTAAGTCTGCGTTTCGGTCGTAGACCTGAGAAACCTTCAGTGCCTGGATGGCAGAATGATTAGCTTTTGAAGCGACCGCGATGACTTTAGCACCACGACGTACTGCTAATTGAACAGCGGCTGAACCTACGCCGCCAGAGGCTCCTATCACAAGCACGGTATCAGAGCGCGAAACTTGGGCACGATGCAGCATATTCTCCGCAGTACCATATGCGCAGGGAATGCTCGCCAATTCGACGTCACTCCAACTGGATTGAACCGCAAAGACTTCAGTGGCAGGTACTTTGACGTACTGAGCGAAAGCGCCATCAAAATCCGAGGCCATCCAGATGTTGTCTAGGCTGTCAAAACCGTGTTTGCGGATGCAGGGACGAACCAAAACGCGCTGGTTGAGCAGTGATTGATTCGTTACATCGAAGGCGTCGACTACAATCCCACATGCATCCGTCCCTTGGATTAATGGAAAAGGTGTGGCGTCGCTCCAACCTCCATCAGACAGTGAGCTAAACTGCTTCTGGTTCGCCATGTCGTCCGTTGAGCCAGTCACGTCTTGTGAATACCAACCCATACGTGTGTTGATTTCTGTGTTGTTTACGCCGGCGGCAAGCACTTTGACCAGTACCTCGCCGGGTTGAAGTGTCGGCATCGGTACATCTTTGTACTCCAATTTGTCCAAACCACCTTGAGCGGTAGTGACGATGGCTTTCATGGTTTTCTCTGGCTCCATAGGTCGCTCCCCTGTTTTTTCTTGCAATGCGATCGATACTTGATATTGTGTGTATAGTGATCACTATACTTTCATCTTGGAGTGTCAATGTCAAAAAGAGACGATGTGCTGAACGCCGCTGAGCAATTGTTTTATCAAGAGGGCTTTCATCGAACTGGCGTTGCCAAGATTGCCCAATGCGCGAATACTACCCAGCGTACCTTATATAAGCATTTCCCGAGCAAAGGGGCGTTGATCCTCGCGATTATGAAGGAAAGGGAAGCGCGCTATTGGGCCTGCCTACAAGAAGTGGAGCTGCAAGCAGAGTATCCCTTTAAGGCCTTAGTCCCTTTTCTCACGTTACGCCATTGGAACAAGCAGCAACATCACGGTGGTTGTTTTTACCTACATGCTCTGGCTGAGTATCAAGGTAAACATGATGACATCGTAGATTATGTCCGCGGTTATAAGCGCCGCCTTAGCGAGGATTTTGACACTAGGCTCCAGCAAGATGGCGTATCACGACCCCACCTTTCGACCTTATTGATGCTGATTTATGAGGGGATCACCGCATCTTCTGCGTTGGAGTTGCCATCTCACACTTGGGATCAAACTATCGACCATGTCTTGCAACTCTTGAACGATGCTCGCTAATGCGGGGCACCTGTGGGTACCTGCGAGCTTAAGAGCGTAACGAGATGAAAAATAGGCTAATTAGTGGCGCTATTAAAAATAGGAATCCAGTTTTTGTGATTTAAATCACATTAATTGATATGCTGATGTTTATTCATTTCTACCGTTTAATTTTTAAATTTCAATGTATTAGATCTATTTATTATTTGTGTTCTCTTCCGGTGTCTTAGAATTAATACTCACTTGATTTATTCCATTTCTCCGACCATATTGAAACCATAAGTTCAGATTATATATATGCAGTTTCATATTAATGCGGATCGGTATAACAATGTTTTTGAGAGTTGATTCATCACAAAGTGCAAAGCTAGAAACAGAGTAGAGGTTAGATAGGTATAGTTCCCCTCGAACTCAATACATTATTTCGCGTAATGTGTGATTGCAATATCTACTTTCGGCAACAAAAGCGATGCTGGCTACTCTACGTAGTGATGCGCACAAGACTCACAATCAGGTTTCTATTCATTCAGTTCGTTAACAGGCTTCTAGAGTGCGGGTCAAACGACTATATAGACAATTGCGAGGGCTTGATTAACACACGGTTGTTTATAGGCTTATCGCATAATCGCAGCGAGAGATATCGCTGCGTCCAGTGAAGGAGAAGAGACATGTTGTGTTTACAAAGACAATCATGGGTGGCTTTAGTGATTGCAGGAATGCTTTCTGCATGTAGCGGTAGTGGTTCGATCACGGCAGACAACCCAGAAGAACCTGAAGATCTTGTCAGTATTCCAAATCAGGATGGAAAGGGAGATTCAGGCGATGGCAATACTGCACCACAAGCATCTAAGAATTTTATATCACAAACGGGTAGAGCCATTTCACAAAGTGAGCTTGTTGATACATTAGATACTATCACCACTGGCTCAGGTGAAGTGCTAGTTAGCCTCGGGGATGTGGTATCCACGTTGGGTGATGGCATACCTTTAGGTTCCAATTCATTGCAATTCGATGAATCTTATGCTTCTGAATTAGTGAAAAATAGTACAAGAGCTACCACTTTGAGCGGTACGACAGTGGTTAAAGCGGGTGAGGCTATTGAAAAATTTGATGCTATGCCCGTTTTCGTCCAGGTCAATGATAAAACAGGTGTGTTTACTTACACGGGGAATTCGGTATCCGACCTTGGCGGTAGTGTTGAGCATATCGGCCAATGGTTAGAGTATCACGCCTCTGAACAAGGTGGTCTGTATGAAAGTACAGCAACCCTATCTATCATCACAGCACCGATACTCGTGCAAGTTGGCGATATGCTTGATATCAAAGGCAATGGTCTAGTGATTTACAAAGACCTTGTGAATCATGGCCGAACACTGCCAAGTGCATTGTACATTTCCGCAACTCAGCTCAAACAAGGCAGTCGTGCTCTGTTAGTCAATCATGATGGTTCAGTGGATAATCTCGGACGAATCTTTATTGGGGATAATGGTATGAATGCTTTGCTTTTCAATGAAATTGAGCATAGCGAAACTTGGCTGAAAGCCCATTCTTCAAATGCGATCGACGATACTAGTGATACGTTGAGTAGTTCTGGAGTTAAGCTCAACGGAGGTATCTATGCAGATCTAGGCGGCCATGTATCATTTGTGACACCAGCGCTGAGCGATGCTATAAGTATTAACGCATCATCTATTGTGAACGCTCACCTAGACGCGTATGACCTTAGCACATCTTCTGATAAGGTTTCATCATTGAACAATGTACTCTCTTCGAATGCGACGAATGTGTCCTCTGTTATCGGCTCCCTCTCGAGTAGCGTCTCAACGTTCACATCAGATCATACCGGGCAATCTGTCGGGGGCACAGAGAAGACGAAATCGACAATTAACACCGCAGGGGGTGTTGTCACTGGCAAAGTAGGCACGATCGGTATACCTATAGGACTTTAATAAGAAAAGGGATAAGGGTGGAGTGAATAAAAGCTCCACTCAATTTTAGAGGATCGCTATATGGCAAACCTTAGGTGGCTATTGAGTCTCATATATCTTTTTTCTGCTATTGGTTTGCCTTATACGGGTTTCGCCAGTGAGCCTCCTCTTATAGTCCTCCCAGAAAAAAATTTATCCCCGACGACCAACTCAAATTCTTTACCTACTTTGTCTAGCGATGCGGTTCCAGAAAGCACTGATCTGATCACTTCCATTCACTTTCGGGGAGGAACATCGTTTAATCTAGATATGATGGCGGAATATGTTACTCCGTTGATTGGGCAGGTCTATGACTCTGAAATGGTATTGGCAGCGGTCAATAAGATATCTGAGCGTCTGCAGCGAGCGGGATATCCTCTGTCTTTTTCCACCGTGGGTTCAAATGGCTTTACGAATGGACAATTGACTATAACTGTTATTGAAGGCTATGTGGTTCGAACGGAAATACTGGTTGAGGACCCAGTGGTTGTTGAACGGATAGAAAAAATCGTATCTCCAGTGCTGAATCAGCGACCTGGACGAAGCTCCGAGATAGAGCGAGCGATTGCGTTGATTCATCGTATCCCAGGGTATCAATTTGAGATCAGCTTACCCAGACCCAAAACGATATCTGGAGCAACTTCTCTTCAAATAAAAGCGGTAGATAAGCGTAATTTTGAACCCTTTGCGCAATACTCGATGCAACAAAAAGGTGAAAGAAATGCAGCTATCGGTATAACGCTTACTCCTAATCGTTGGTTCATGGATGATATCCGTTTGGTTGGGTTACTACCTATGTCCGACGAAGATAAACGATTTTATTCGGCTTCATTTGCTCACACACTCGGGAATAAAGGATTCAATAGCCGGTTGGATTTAACGTATTATTCAGACCAAGAGGCATCGAAACTCCCACTCAATGAATTCGATATTGAAGTGCAAAACTCGTTAAAACGTCAATCTATCATGTACAGCATGGCTTATCCCTTATTGTTGTCTTCCAGTAGGCAAATGAACATTGTGTTTTCATTGTTATTTGAAGAAGAGCAAGGTGAGTACGATTTCTCTCTTAACAATCAACATCTGGGTAAGTTCTCGGAAGATATTAAATACTGGTTTGCGTCAGCCAAACTGGAATCAACTCAGAACTGGGACTCATTGACTCTTGGTTATCAATTAGGGGTACATAAGAGCATCGATTCGCTCTTTTCATATCGAAGTAACATGTTTGCAGAGGCGCCCTACGAGGAGAATATGAACTACGTTGATCTATTCGCCAGCGTACTCTATCGACTGACACCGACTCTTAGTCTAGAGGCAAGAGCGGAAGGCATTTACTCGGAAAGGCAACTGGTTCCTTCTCAAAGGGCCAGCTATGGTGGCTTGAACTATGGCAGGGCTTATGAAGAGGGGATAATAGAAGGGGATAAGGGCTTTGGAGCAGAAGTAAAAGCGACGCACAGTCAGTCTTTCGGTCTAGTGTCGATTGGACCATTTATTTTATGGGATTATGCTGAAGTGACAAACGACCACCTTCATTCACCAGTATCTCGGATTTCGTCAGCGGCTGTGGGGTTGGGTCTCAGTTACAAAACACATTTCTATGTCTCGTTCGATTATGCCAACCCTTTGCAGGATCTCGATGGGCTTGCTAAGCAAGGCGTATGGAACTTTAGGGTGAGCTGGAAATTTTAAAATCCGTGTGATTGTTTTAATTAGATCTATTCATCTTGATATTTTTCAAGCTTGTTGTAGAGCGTTTTGACACTGATACCGAGTTTGTTTGCCGACTCAGTTTTATTGCCCTCAGTTTCTTCAAGCGTATTCAAGATAGCGGCTTTCTCTAGCGTTTCCAGTGCAACGCCTGCGGGGACGAGGTTTTCGATGGGGGACCCTGTTTCTAGTGGAGGCGCATCAAACACTAGGTGCTCTTCACCAATGACGTCATCGGCCAGTATGAAAGCGCGCTCTATGGTATGTTTTAGCTCTCTCACATTACCAGGCCACTGGCTAGCGGCGATTTTATCAAGCGCACTGTCAAGAATGGTTTTTACTTGGTTTTCATTTGCATTGCGGTGAGCAATGAAATGCTTCGCTAGGCCGACAATATCATTCCCACGTTCTCTAAGTGGTGGGACGTAAATGGGGAAATGAGAAAGCCTAAAATAGAGATCTTCGCGAAAGAGTTGCTGCTCGATGGCTTCTTTAGGATCACGGTTTGTGGCGGCAATGACACGCACATTCGCGATGTGAACTTTGCTGTCTCCAACGGGACGATACTCTCCTGTTTCAAGGACGCGCAATAACTTAACCTGATGCTCAATCGGCATTTCAGTCACTTCATCAAGAAACAAGGTACCGCCCTGTGCTTGCTTAAATACACCATCATGCGGTTTATTTGCGCCAGTAAACGCCCCTTTTACATGCCCAAATAACTCACTGTCGACGAGCTCTGGGCTAATTGCTCCGCAGTTAATGGCAACGTACGGTTGCTGCTTCCTCTTGCTCGCAAGGTGAATTGTTTGAGCGACCAGCTCCTTACCAGAGCCGCTTTCGCCAACGATAAGGACATTCGCTTCGGTTCGAGCGACGCGACGCAGTGTCCTGTACAGGTCGTGCATTTGCGAAGAGGAGCCGAGCAACAGACCAAACTGGTCTAAGTCGCTGGTGGTAATGGCTTCGCCCTTGGTTTGACTTTGCTGATAGAACTGGCTGATCTCACTCAAAGTTTCATTTAAGACAGACACATTAACCGGCTTTCTATAATGGAAAACGGCGCCTAGATGAGGGAGGGCATCGATGTTGTCATGCGGATCGCCTGAGCTAATCAAAATGATCTCCATCGAGTCGAACAGATCTCGAGTACGAAGACGTTGGTAGTCGTCATGGTTAAGCTGCGTGACTTCAATCAATGCGACATCGGGCTGTTTATTTTCGAGTAGTGTAATCCAATCGTCTGTGTGAGAGCAGAGGGTGACATTAAAATTCGACAGCTCAGAGCTGGAATGAATCATGTCGCTTAATTGAGGATCAGACAACTGGATAAGAAGGTGGGGTAGCGACATAAACGTTGTCCTTTTTACTTTGATAGAGTCAATGTACGCGCATTATTGTATAGGTACAAGGAATGCGAATGTCATCATTCATTCAAATACACGAAAATAACCGAACCAGAAACAATATGAGTTGAGTTCAACGACTTGTGCAGTAAACGATCGCTGGTGAAAGTGAACACTAAAATATTACATGTGCGGTATGTAAATAATTCAAAACCTTTCGATTTATGAAAGATGGTATTGCTAGGAAAATAATCTAAATCGTTAACATTCAGATGGTTACGTTTTTGGCGTGAGGTTTGCAACGTGACAGTGGCAAAAGTGAACACTCATTAGCAACGTCAATTATGGAGAGTAACAATGAATAAATTAGCCACAGCGATCGCTTTAACGACATTGATTTCCGTTCCAACAGCCGTATATGCGGAAAATAATTGGCAAGAAGAGGCAAAAGATGCTTGGTTGGATGGGAAGGCAGAAACAACACTACTTCTAAATAGCAACCTCAATTCGTTTGATATCAACACGGATGTTAATGAAGGTGTGGTGACGCTCACAGGTTCTGTTAACAACGATTTGGAAAAGGCCCTCGCACAGGAGCTTGTTTCTGGTCTAGATGGTGTCAAATCGGTAGAAAATAAGCTCACGGTTTCTGAGACGCCTGCCGACGCTACTTCAGAGACACTCGAAGCGATGACAGACACAAAAATCACCGCAATTGTCAAAACCCGCTTACTGTTGGATACCAACGTCAGTGGCAGTGCTATAGAAGTTACCACGCAAGAGCAAGCAGTGACGCTCGCCGGACAAGTGAGTTCTGACGCCGAACACGATCTGGCTATCTTGATTGCCAGCAACACCAATGATGTGACACGCGTTATCGACAAGCTAGAAATTGTTCAGTAGAAACGTCATCGCATTCAAATCCCGTACGTTAATGCAATACGTTCCAATAAGGAGTTTGTGATGATTCGTTGGATATTTATTTTCCTGCTGTTGGCGTTGGTTTCCGCACTCTTAGGGTTTACAGGCATTGCAGGTGCTGCAGCCACTATCGCACAACTTATCTTCTATTTGTTTGTTTTGTCTCTGATTGTTTCTTTGGTGATGTACTTTACAAGTAGACGTTAATAAAAATTGATAACTGACATAGGAAGGCGAAATATGAAAAACAATCACTCTATTATGAAATGGGTAATCCCACTGGGATTAATGTTTACCTTAGCGGCTTGCAGTGAAGAAGGCCCGATGGAAAAAGCCGGTGAAAAAATGGATGAGGCCGTACAAGATACTCAAAATGCCATTGAAGACAGCTGTGAGAATATTAAAGAAGAGCTGAAGGCTGAAGATGAAGATTGTTAATCTTTTTCTTAATTTTTAGTAAGCAAAAAGGGAGGGTTAACCTCCCTTTTTTAGTCTAGAATAAATTTATTTCCTAGAGGGAACGCCCTTACCGAACTTTATCATCTTCATCACATGAGAGATGAACTTAATTAGAGTTGGATCTGCTTTTCTATTTCATCATTTTCCATCTGCATCGCCGCGACCCAATACGAAATTTGCAGGGTCAATGAACGATCCGTTATCTCTCGCAAATGAGTGCGAAGAGTTGTGATCAATTGGGTGTTCGCATGATACATGTGCTGATAGTCATCAAACGATTGGTCATCTTTTGTGTGAGAACGTTTTGCGTGAGCAAGGCGTGACAATACCTGCTGAGACTTCTGTGTGAAAAGCAGCTTGGCGACTCGATTCATTAGCGCTTGCTCTACAACGACAAAGCGATGAGCACTTCTCGTTAATGTATTGTTGGGCCGTTTTTTAAGCAGCGTTAGACTACGGGCATGATGATCGATAATAGAGGTCAGCATATTCTCTAGCGTATGGGTGGTTAACTTCATTGATACCTCTCATGATTCATCAATATTTTTCTCACATTTCAATTTCTAAAAACCATCTTTTTTATTGTTGCAGGTAATATGCCAGTACGAGCTATTTGTTTAGTGTTGTTCTTTACGTTGATATTTTATTTGTTCTCTATACACCATGAAAAATTTACCGATCTTATGGCTTAACAAAGAAAAAATTACATTAACATTCAACCATGAGAGCATTTAAAGTCATTATTTGATGAGGTGTGGAAATAAATTTATGGGTGGCACGGTTCTCGCTTGTTCTACTTTGAACTCATTACTCATTGTTAGGAGATTTCCATGGCTACAGCAAAACAAACAACAGCGAAAGAAACAGCAGAGAAATCGAAAGAGCAGTTGGAAGAGGCGTACGAACTCGCAGAAAAAGCGGCGTTCGAAGCCGTTAATGCGATTAAGCAAGAAGCGCAACAAAAGTGGGGTGAAAGCAGTCACCAAGCAGAGCAGGTCGCTCATTCAGCGGGCGATGTCATTAAGCAGAGGCCACTGTTGAGTATCGGCTGTGCGTTTTTAGCTGGTTGGGCAGTATCTAAATTGATCAAATAGCACTGAGACAAATACGGAACGATTGATACGCGCAACAGGCACGTTGCGCGTTTGAATCCACCTGTTTAAACAGCATAACCAGTGAGTAACCGAATGACAAAAGACGAACAACACAATGACAGTGCAGGTATCGACTCAGAGGTGGAGAAAGCGCAGTTGAGCGAGCCTCATCGATCACAGCCTCAGGAGATCTGGGACGACTTGGCTGGCATCGCAGCAGAATCAGAACGCTTGAGCGTCCTCATTCGCTCTTGGCTGCTGTCGAGCGCGAAGCTATTTCGGCTAGAAAGTCAATTGAGTGCAAGAGCGTTGGGATCGGCGCTGCTATGCTCGATCCTATTTGTGCTGTTGTTGGTGCTTTTTATTTTTAGTCTTTCGGTTTCACTCGGCATCATTATTTATTGGTGGACATCCCAACTCCCGCTTGCGGTTTTGACTGCGCTATGTTCACTTGGTTTGAGCCTTATCTTGCTGATATGGCGACAAAATCAGTTACTGAGGCTTGTGGGCTATACACACACTAAACAGCAAATTAAGGAGGGGTGGGATGCGCTCACTCAAGCAGTTGAAAAAGGAAACCGAGCTCACTCGAATGGAGAGTAAAGTGGCACTCAATCAGTGTTTACTGCATTACCGATTATGTCGGCACTTAACGGCTCGTTTCATTGATAGGCACCCTTGTTTTGCCTTTGGTGGAATGGCGCTTTACGGTGCAGCTGTGGCACATCAAGCCATTCTGAGTCCGTCACTTTCGAGGTCCTTCAGTCGACTCGTTGTCCGGTCTGTGTTACCACGCCTCGTGGGGAGTAGATAGTTCGATGAAAAGTCGTATCACCATTTCCATGAGTCTCGTCCTATCGGTACTGCTTGTCGTTGTCACGGTAGTGCCGGCTCTTTACTTTGCGAAAGCGTTTTTGATGCCGCTGGTTGTCAGTAGTTTTATTGCACTAATGTGTAGTCCTTTCATCAACTACGTTGAATCCAAGGGCATGCCTCGAACCTTAGTCGTTGTTCTCGTGCTGTCTTGCTTAGTGGGCGTGTCGTTGGTAGGTTTTTCGGCTATGTCAGAGCCCGTCAAGCAGTGGTGGTCACAACTGCCTGATATCGTAAAAAGTGTCACTCAGGAAGTGAGCGAAGTGGCCAAGACCACAGAACAGCAAACCGGAGAGTCGCTATCGATAGCCGGTGATATGGATGACATGGGTGACAGTACGCTCTTTTCGTTGCTGAAAAGCTTAGCAACGGCAACGCCCGCCATCGTTATTAACGCGATGATGGTGCTGTTTATGGTGTATTTTATGCTTAATCACGGACGTGGTTTATACAGGCAAATGGTACATTGTCTGGATAGCTTTTCGCAGCAAAAACAAGTCGTGGGGTTAGTTAAAGCGTTGCAAAGCGATCTCTCGCGTTATGTCAGTATCATCACTTTGGTCAACGTAGGGTTAGGTGTCGCGGTGGGCTTAGTGTTCTGGATATTAGGGATGACAGACCCGTTTCTTTGGGGCGCATTGGCAGGCATGCTGAATTTTGCCCCTTATGTCGGACCGCTCATTTCAGCCTTAAGTTTTACGCTCGTAGGCTACTTGCAGTTTGATTCCTTGAGCTTAATGTTGGCGGCGACCTCGCTTTATTTAGTGTTGAACTTAGTTGAGAGCCAATTCGTCACGCCGACGCTGCTCGGCCGACGATTCAATTTGAATCCACTGGTTATCTTCGTATGGTTATCCTTTTGGGGATGGCTCTGGGGTGGCATCGGATTTTTGGTTGCAGTCCCTTTGCTCGTCAGTGTCAACTTGTTGATAGAACGCGTCGAATTAGTCGACTGGCCTACACTGAGCCGCGGAGGTGGGCATGAATGAATATGTGGATGAGATCGATTTGGGTCTGGGAAAGCGTCACCTTGTTGTTCAAAGGCGTTATGACGCCCTCGGGGCAGTCAACGATTTACTCATAGCGATTTGGTTTTTGGTCGGTAGTATTTTTTTCTTAAACGATGCACTTATGTTGGGTGGCACTTGGTTATTTATTGTCGGTAGTGCCCAGTTGCTTATTAAACCGGCTATCAAGCTAACTAACCTTGTGCATGTCAGTCACATCCAGCGCGAATGATGTCTACAAACATTGCTCCGTTCACAGTCATCTTTTTATCCATGAAGTCCGTATATATGAAAAATTGTCGTCGATTCGTTAATCGGTCACATTTCTCATTTATTTATGGTAAGTGTTTGACGATATTGGGCAACCTAACGTATTGACAACTATAATAAGTCTGTTGTGGTCAAGGATGGCACGCAGAGAAAAATGACGTCGAGAGACTGGTTGAACCGTTGATGGAGTACGGAATGAAAGAAAAAGAGATCGAATTGCTGCTAAGCAAAATGAGCCATATTTTCGATATGAGTCGAGATGGTTCATGGTTTATGGGTAGGGATAGAGTGATTCGACACTACAACCAGCACTTTTATAGTCAGTTTGACCTGCCTTCCGATGAGATTACTCTGGAACAGTGGTTGTCATTGGTTCATCCTATCGACAAAGCACTGTTGAGTGAACGTGTGGACGAGCATGAGCAAGGCGACTCTCGCGAAATGGTCACCGAGTATCGTGTGAAAACAAAGAGCAACGGGTACATTTGGCTTGAGGCAACGGGCGTCATTGTTGCCGATGAGGGAGGCAGTTATATGGTCGGCTCTCACCGTGATATCAGTGAACAAAAGTTGCTAAGAGAGTATTTCTATCGTGTCGCCTATCACGATGGGGACACAGGGTTGTACAACAGACTCAAATGGATCGAGGATATCGAACATAATGAGGATGGTGCTGTGCTTATCACTGTGTCTGTGGATAATTTCAAAGATTACGATCGACTTTGGGGTGGCAGCTTCGCGAAAGAAGTCGTTGCGCGGTTAGTCAAATGGGTAAATGAACAACAAAGTGACTACGAAATCTATCGAGTTTCCGAAACCCAATTTGTATTAAGAACGCTATCTGGATTATCTGTTGAGGCATTGACTCTGGCGTTGAAATCATTGCTTGAAGCGTTCAATGACGAGATCTATGTCGATGAGCATCTGCTGACCGATGATGTTGCAGTCGGCGGTTTGTATGAATGCGATTTGGATCGCGATAGCCCATTAAGTCTTCTTTATCAGATTACCGATTATGCGTCTGATAATGGCGGGATCACCGTCTATCAAGGGGATGTGAAAAATGCTATTGACCGCTGGTTTGTTATCAAAGATTCGATTCGATCGGCGATAGAAAATGAAGACATCACCATCGCTGTGCAACCGATTTTTGACAGTGTAACGAATCAAGTCATCAGTTATGAGGCACTCGCTAGGTGGACACATCAGGACTTAGGTTATGTGTCGCCGGTTGAATTTATTCCACTCGCCGAGCAGCGTGGTCTCATTTCTGCATTGGGAAAGCTAGTCTTTAGTAAAGCGTGTGAGTTTTTGCGTCGTTGCCCCATTGATAGTGATAACCGACCTAAGGTCAATATTAATGTGTCGGTGATTCAATTGAGAGATCCAGACTTCGTGACCGATATCGTGTCGATTGCAAATCAATACAAGGTGCCGACTTCGAGGATCGTATTGGAGTTGACGGAGTCTCACATTCTCGATAGTAGTACGGTGTGTCATGACCAAATCTCAAAAGCAAAACAGGCGGGATTTGAGATATCTCTGGATGATTTTGGCGCAGGTTACAGCTCAATCATAAGCTTATTTCGACAACCACTGAATCAAATTAAACTCGATAAAAGCTTAGTTGAAGATTGTCAGCACGATGCGTCCTGCCGAAACTTGGTGACTTATCTGGTTCAGCTATGCAAAGACAAAGGAATGAGCCTTGTCTCTGAGGGGATTGAAAGTGCGGATATGCAAGCTTTTATGCAAGAGCTAGGCGCTTCTCATCTGCAAGGTTTTGGGTTGGGTAGGCCTAAACCGATCGAGGCGTACCTACACGAAGAGCCGATTGAAGAATTGGATCAGAGTGTCGAGTGATAGGACACCTCAGTGCAGAGGCTAAAGCTAGGCTATCTCACATCGTTATCACATTTGTTTGTCGACAGGTGGGCGTTGTAACCCACCTAGCGACGCCTCAGAGTATGCTGCCACTCTGAGAGGTGATCAATGTGCTCAGGTCCAATCCCACAACAGCCACCAATGACGCTCGCGCCACGTTTCGCCCACACTTTGGCGAGCTCTAAGTACTCTTGCGGTGAAAAGTGTCGCATTTCTTGGAGTGTACCGTTGGCTTGGTGCCCCGATAGAATAGGAGAAAAGCTATTGGCATAAACCCCTAGCGTCATCGTAGCATTGAGGGCGTTGATGACCGAAGTCGTGTCGATAAGTGCTTGTTCGATCACTTCGGGAATCGAACAGTTAAAAAACAGACCATCTGCTTGGCGGCTTAGCATTAAAGTCACCGCCTCTTTTACCGACTCACCCGAACGAAGTTTTGCTTCCTCAGTGACTTCATCGATAAGCGTAAAAGCAAAGTGGACGGGCTTGTCGCTGATACTCATTGCCTTTGCTATCACGCGCGCTTCTTCCAAACTTGAAATCGTCTCGACCAGCCAGAGATCAACATAAGGCGCTTGAGCGTGATACAACGCGTGAGTCAAAGCGCCGGCTCTCTCGGCGTCGAACAATTCAGGCCGATATGAGCCAAAGAAAGGCGGAATAGCACCTGCGACAAGAACGTCGCGTTTGCTTTCGTCAGCGGCTTGTCGAGCGAGCTTTGCTGCTAACTTGGCCAGCTCGGTCCCTCGTTCTGAAAACAAGGTTTCACCCAGGTGAAATGGTACGCACGCGTAGCTATTTACTGTGATGATTTCAGCGCCTGCATCGATGAAGCTTTCGTGGGCTTGTTTCACGTAATGAGGCGCCTCAATTAGGGCTTGAGCACTCCAAAGTGGTTGAGAAAAAGGAGCGCCAATTCGCTTGAGCTCTCTTCCCATTCCTCCGTCAAGAATCGTCAATGTTGTCATTTTTAGCCATCTATACTTCTAAATTTCCTAAGTCCCAATGTAGATCACTTTTTCTTTAGAGTAAAACCCAGCCTTATTCAATTTCATCATGAGCTATGTACAGAAGATGCGCTCAAGTTATTTGGTCGAAGTCACAGATTAACGTTGGCGTATGGCGTCTAAACATTTTGTTGAATAGTGATTTGTGCTGCCACCCAAGATTTAATAGCCGTTTTGCTAGGCTCTGGTTTTGTATGGTGGCCACCTCAACACCTCGATATTGGTAGGGGTGGCTTTGAATGTAGCGAATAAACCGCTTTAACACACCTTGACCACGAACATAGGGGGCAAAATTTACCGAAACAATGGAGAGTCTCTGGCTGCCGAGCGGGCAGTGAACCAAGCAATGTCCGTGTTCATGATTTATGGTGGCGGAAAACTCGGGAAATGGACTCGTTTGATGAAGTTCTGAGAGCGAGTCGTACTCTTGGCAAAGGTGTTGAAGTAAGTGCTGGGCGTGAGGATCCATAATTAGCCTCCAAGCTGGGTGCTTTGGGTTGCGATGCTTCAGCCGCTATTTTAAAGGTTAATGTAGGAAGAAAAACGGAAAAGAATGGCGAGGTGAATTGCCGCATTTTTTACATCAGCAGAAATGTGCGCTGGTTTTGTGATTCAGAACCAGCGCTACTAATGGAATACGGGTTATTTGACGAACTTTTTAAAAGGCGCGTCGATCGGTGTATCAGCGAGGTGATTGGTGTAGTTACTCATTACTTTTTGTGCTAGTCCAAGTACGATTTCCAACAGCTGCTGCTGACTATAACCAGCCGCAAAGAATTGTTCGATCTGCGTATCGTCAATCACGCCACGCTGACGCACCATCTGCAGTGTTGTTTCGCGAAGCGTCTCTAGTTTTTGGTTCGCCAGTGGGGTTTGGTTTACCAACGCATCGACAATCTCTTGGTCCACTTTCATTGACGCTGCAATCGCGCTATGAGCTGGTACACAGTAGTGACATCCATGTTCGACGTTGATGGTTTGCCAAACGACCGTCAATTCTTCTGCGTTGAATGAGGTGCGTTGAAACAGGCCATGCAAAACTTGATACCCCTCCAGCAGAGCTGGGGATTCAGCCATCACAGCATGAAGGTTAGGTAGCATCCCAAATGCTTTCACTGAGTTTTCGATTAGAGGTTTGGACGCTTGTGGCGCGTTTTCTGCTGTGTAAAGTTTAAATTCTGCCATGTGTTATCTCCTGCTAGTGATGTTGGGTAAGTTTGACCAAGTCAGCATAGTTGATTTTGAGCGGTTGCTCAATATAAAATTGAGCGCATGTTCAAAAATGGTGGTTAATCATGGCGAATACAAAAAAATTCAAACGTGAGGAAGTCGTGAAGGTCGCATCCGATCTATTCTGGAAGAAAGGCTTTCACGCGACGTCTACCCGAGATTTACAAGAGAATGTGAACCTTCGCCCTGGTAGCATTTATGCGACATTCGGTTCTAAAGAAGGCTTGTATTGTGAAGCATTAAAGATGTACGTCGCGAATCTTCAGGCCCAGTTTGAGGATCACTTAGCGCAACATTCTACGGTTTTGTCCGCGCTAGAAGCGTTTGTTTTAGATGTAGTGATCACGCAGCGCCATACAAATCCCAGTGCCATTTGTATGTTAGTTAAATCGGCCAGTGAGTTTGATGAAGGATTTGATACGCTTCGCTCGCAAACGCAGGGCTTAGCGAATCAATTTGAAGCTTTTCTTGTCACATTGTTCGAACAAGCGATTGCCAACGGTGAGGTAGAAGAGCAAGACCCACTGCACCTTGCACAATGGTTCCAGATCCAGTTTACAGGTCTTAGAGCTTACTCACGTCGCAGTGACGACGAAACGCTAAAGGGATTGATCGCAACCATGATGAACGGTTTTCGGTGTGAATGGCCACACAAATAGTTGATTACACGTTTTTCTAAGATTAAACAGGAGTTTTTATGATAGTGATAACAGGAGCGAGCAGCGGTTTAGGTGCGTCATTGGCAAAGCGCTATGCGTTGCAGGGAGAGCGCGTTCTCATTACTGGCCGGAGCAAGCAAAAACTCGAAAGCGTATTGGATGGCATACCGACCACATCAGCCTGTTATGCTTGCGACCTCACTGATCATTTTGAGACAGAGTCGCTGTTTTCAAATATAAAGACGCCACCTCATACCATTATTCATTGTGCTGGTTCTGGTTACTTTGGAGCGATTGATGATCAAGAGCCCAATAAAATCCGCACACTGATTGATAACAATCTGCACTCGGCGATCAATGTGCTACGAGAGGCCGTGCGTCGGTATCAAGATAAACCGGTGACAATTGTAATGGTGATGTCTACTGCAGCTCTTCAACCGAAAGCCGGTGAATCCACCTATTGTGCGGCAAAGTGGGCAGTGAAAGGTTTGATTGAATCGGTCAGGCTGGAGTTAAAAAGCAAGCCGATGAAGGTGGTCGCTGTCTATCCTGGCGGAATGGATACTGAGTTTTGGCCGACAAGTGGGAAATCGCTAGATACTCATTCGTTCATGCATCCGGACGAGGTAGCAGAGATGATACATAGTGCCTTGCAACAGGTAGGCAATGGATATGTATCAGATATCACGGTTAATCGGATCTAGAGTTAGGAACACCGGCTCACATTAATCTGCTAAACTCTTCGTCCTTTACCTGACTAGGAATCGCTGACAATGAGCCAAGAGCAACCCAATAACCCGTTACATGGTTTAACCCTTGAGAAAATACTTGTACGTTTACAAGAGCACTATGGCTGGGAGGGGTTGGATGCAGAGATTCCAATTAACTGTTTCTATAACAATCCTTCCATCAAATCGTCGCTGAAGTTCTTACGCCGAACTCAATGGGCAAGAGACAAGGTTGAAGCGCTCTATATTGAAACCTTCTGCCAATGAACAAATAAGCTCGCAAAGCTATAGGTTACGCCAACGTTATGCTTGAGAGAGATTGACGCAAGATACGGTTTGAGTGGCCGATGCAGTACTTGAGATACATCAAGTCGACTTTCCAAAATTTGCAGTATCTTGATATGTCACTGGTTGATTATGGAGTAAGCGATGAAAATGTTCAGAATCGAGACCTACACGAACGAAGTGAAAGAAAGTACGGTGAGTGTTCCATTGGCGTTAGCAACGATTGCTATAAAACCGTTCTTAAGCCGCATCATGACCACACAGAAAGACGTGATCTTAGCCGCGTTAGAAGACAAAACTTTTTCAGGTGTGATTTTGGAGCTGGATGATCATGCATCGGGTGAACGAGTGATCTTTTCTGTCAGTTGAGCAAGACGTAGTCTGCTTATGGAATTTGACCATTGGCTTCAAGAAGCAGTCATCGATGTTTCATCTCTTAAAATGTGCTGCATTGTAGTGGCTTTTTAATTCGACCAGAGTGATGTGGTTGTTGAGGGGTGAGATAATTTCGCAGCTAACGGTCAAATTAGCGTTATATACCAGTAATCAGAAAGTCGATAGCAGCGATAATTTCGTTTCTAAATGTGCTTAGATCGTTGACTGGGGTCGTGAGGATTTGAGTTGGTACACTGGCCATTTGTTGAGTAAGAATCACAAAGTCACCTTCATCAATATGGATCGTAGGGCACAGATGCCTAGGGGCTTTGTTCTCTAGCCGTTCGATAGGAGTTAAGGGAATGACCAAGCGACTATTTAGTGAATCGAGCAACTCGCTTTGAACATCAACAAAATACGGGTAAGTGCTTGCGGTGCTCTTATCGTTGTTTTTATAAAGTGTAAATTGTGACATTAGAATACTCGGTATGAATCAGAAAATAGTCCGTGTTTTGCAGTTAAGTCGTTACACGCTTCAATTGCTTCGGCGTTTTGTTCTAACCATTCGGCTTTCAATTGTTGCTTTACTTCTTTTTCCAAAGCCTTTTCCATTGTTGCTGATAGGTTGATGTTTAGGCGCTTAGCTTCGGCAAGTAACTCACTGTTTAAACTAAGGTTTGTCGCCTTTTTAGGTGCATGTGTGCTATATATATTTTTCATGAAGTGTTTTCCATGCGTATTAATGATGCGCATTTAGTATAGGTAAAAGCTAGGCATACGACAAATTGTCCAAGAGGGATTCATCCCGCGTGGCATTTTTACTATGCGGTTTTCAGTTTCACATTTGGTTAGGCCATATGTTTATTGTTGGAGATACATAGCAATGGAAGTCACTATTGGGAATGATGCCGAGTTGATGAAGCGAGCTCAATCTATCCGCTATCAGGTGTTCACACTTGAGCAACAGATCCCAAAAGAATTAGACCTTGATGGACTAGATGAAGAGTCAATTCACGCGTTAGTTGTGGAACAAGGTAAACCCATCGCCACTGCTCGGCTAACAGTGAAACAGGGCAGTACGTGTACTTTGGCTAGGGTAGCGGTCACAAAAGCATATCGAGGGGCTGGAGTTGCCTCAAAAGTTATCCAGGCTTTGATGGGTTATGCGCAGAGTAATGGTGTTGAGTCTATTGTGATCCACGCTCATAGTTATCTTCGAAATTACTATGAAAGGTTTGGCTTTGAGTTCATCAAAGAAGTGGAGATTGTGGGTGAACATCAGTTAATTGAAATGCGACATCAAATAGTAAACAGGTAGTTGCTCAAAGGAAATCCGATGAAACTCTTACTGGATACCTCTTATTTCTCTACCATCTTGCAGGACTTCTTCAATCTCCGCTCCATCAAGCATTTTTCCTAGTGGCGACTGAGGAGTGATGACAACAACGCGGTCGTTATCGAGTTTGTAGCCACCACATGCAGGTAAAAACCAACACGTCATGTCATCTGAGAGCGTCACTATCGCGCCGAGTTTGATCTCATCTTCTTCGTCAAAATCAACAAGCGGCAGGGACTTAAGGCGATTAATGGTTATATCAAATTCAGCCACACGCTGCGATTGGCCATGTGCTAAGTACGCGGCCTCTAGTCCAACGGTATCGTACTGTGTTTCTGCAACACTTTGTTCATGCGTAGCAAGATCATGGGCGATATCCGCCGCATCTAATGCATTTTGGCGTTGAGTGAAAAGGATCTCTAGGAGCTCGGTGCGCAGTTGTTCTTTGTTCAGCATGGTGTACAAGTGTTTGGGTAGACGCGTTGATAATACTGGATTAGCGATCAGAGTGCGATAGGGGATATCGAAACGATTTTATTTGTTCCAAAAACGGTGAAACCCCGATGTTGGTAGCATCGGGGTTTCGAATTTTTAGAAGTCTCGGTTGGTAAGGCCGATATTCTTTATGCAAAAGGCTGGATTACAATCCGGCTATTCCTTGGTAGGAGGAATTAGATGCGGATGAAGTCCATGTGCTCAACTTTTGGCTTGAAAGCGTGACGTTGAACGTCTTGTGGCTTAACTTTCACTTCAGCGCCGTCGATCACTAGAACGATACCTTCGTAGAACTCAGGCTTGTCCATTTGGTTAACGATGTCATCGTGGTTAAGAACGATCGATACTGGTGCAGCTTCGCCACCGTAAACGATAGCAGGGAATTTACCAGCGTGACGTAGGCGGCGGCTCGCACCTTTACCTAGTTCAGTACGTACTACTGCTTCAAATTTCATAGTAATTACTCTCAAATATGAAAAAATTAACTTCACATCTCGCAATGCGACCTTGCAGATGTGGTGTGCGCTTTAGAGAAATTGGTCGTAACTCTTAAAACGAGCGCGGATACTACCATCCATACCGTTTTCTCGCAATAGATATTCGCCGTGCGCGCGACAATTTCGCCTATTTTGTTTCAACGGCTTAGCGCTTTTGCTTCTTGGTTGCACTCGCACGTTGCATGGTGAGGATGGCTTTCAATCCACCTTGAGCACCCGCTTCTAAGCTCAGTGCGCCGCGATAGCTGTGCGCCATCTCTTGTACAATGTTCAAACCTAGCCCCGAGCCAGGGGTGTGCTCGTCTAAGCGCACGCCGCGTTTTAGCACTTGCTGAATGTGCTCTTTGGCAATTCCGGGGCCATCATCTTCAATCACGATGGAGAGTTGATGTCCGTCGTCGGCTTCGCGTTTTGCTTCATCAGTGATGACATCCACACTGTAGATTCTGATCATACTGCTGGCCCATTTATAGGCGTTCTCCAAAAGATTACCCAGCATCTCGTCGAGGTCGGTTTGTTCCACGGCAAGCTCAATATCGGAATCCAGTTCATTGATGACGGTTAAGCCCCGGCTGGCGTATATTTTGTCAAACGCGAGTGTGATGGCATCGACGCGCTCGGCGGGATTGGATTTTACCGCGAGAATGTTTTTGGCGCCGGCCATGCGCGCGCGTCCGAGGTGATAATCAATTTGGTGCTGAATTTGATCGATGGCTGGGGTCAGCTTCGCTTGTTCTACCTCCCCCAATTGACGGATTTCATTCTTGAGCACAGACAGCGGCGTTTTTAAGGCATGCGAGAGGTTCCCAGCGTGATGACGGGCGCGTTCGAGAAGCTCTTGATAGTGAAACAGCAGCGCGTTGAGGTCACTGATCACCGGAGCTACATCTTTGGGGTAGGCTTCATCAAGGCGATTTTTTTCGCCACGGCGCAGCTCGGCCAACTCTTTCTTCATCTTGCCCAGTGGGCTTAATGACCACTCTACTTGCAGCATAACGACAGTCAGAAGCCCAAGATAGAGTAAGCCGAGAATCAGCCACAGCTGACCCATCAACTCGGTGACGGTCGCTTCGATGGGCTGTTCACCCATGCCAATCGTCACTTGAATAGGGCCGTTGTAATCGGGGAAATAGAGGGTCGAATCCATGGTGATGAGTT
>NZ_JCBDGH010000043.1:0-2454 GCF_059833955.1 Vibrio sp. R15-SG3-ISO1A | reverse complement strand
ACAATGCAGCTTCGCGAAGAGATCGCAGAGCAACACCGTGCACTTGGCCAAATGAAAGAAATGGCTGCTAAGTACGGTTACGATATCTCTCGCCCAGCAGAAACTGCACAAGAAGCGGTACAGTGGACTTACTTCGGCTACCTAGCAGCGGTTAAGTCTCAAAACGGCGCAGCGATGTCTCTAGGTCGTACTTCAACGTTCCTAGACATCTTCATCGAGCGTGATATTGCTGCAGGTAAGATCACTGAAGAACAAGCTCAGGAAATGATCGACCACTTCGTAATGAAACTACGTATGGTTCGCTTCCTACGTACTCCTGAGTACGATGACCTATTCTCTGGCGACCCAATCTGGGCAACAGAATCTATGGGTGGTATGGGTCTTGACGGCCGTACGCTAGTAACACGTACGAACTTCCGTTTCCTTAACTCTCTATACACCATGGGTCCTTCTCCAGAGCCAAACATCACGGTTCTTTGGTCTGAGCAGCTACCTGAAGGCTTCAAGAAGTTCTGTGCGAAAGTGTCTATCGATACGTCTTCAATCCAGTACGAAAACGACGACCTAATGCGTCCAGACATGGAATCAGATGACTACGCAATCGCATGTTGTGTATCTCCAATGGTTGTTGGTAAGCAAATGCAGTTCTTCGGCGCTCGTGCAAACCTTGCAAAAACCATGCTTTACGCAATCAACGGTGGTGTTGATGAGAAGCTGAAAATGCAAGTTGGTCCAGTAATGCCGAAGATCACTTCAGAAGTCCTAAGCTTCGACGAAGTGTGGAACAACCTAGACCACTTCATGGATTGGCTAGCTAAGCAGTATGTAGCTGCACTAAACGCAATCCACTTCATGCACGACAAGTACTCTTACGAGTCTGCACTGATGGCTCTACACGATCGTGACGTATACCGTACTATGGCTTGTGGTATCGCAGGTCTATCTATCGCGGCTGACTCACTATCTGCAATCAAGTACGCGAAAGTGAAACCAATCCGTGACGAAGATGGCGTAGCGATCGACTTCGAAATCGAAGGCGACTACCCTAAATTCGGAAACAACGATTCACGCGTTGATGACATCGCTTGTGAACTTGTTGAAGTGTTCATGAACAAGATCCGTAAGCTTAAGACTTACCGTGATGCCGTTCCTACTCAGTCTATCCTTACTATCACTTCTAACGTTGTGTACGGTAAGAAGACAGGTAACACGCCAGATGGTCGTCGCGCAGGTGCTCCGTTTGCTCCAGGTGCAAACCCAATGCACGGTCGTGATGAGAAAGGTGCGGTCGCATCTCTAACATCTGTTGGTAAACTGCCGTTTGCTCACGCGAAAGATGGTATCTCTTACACCTTCTCTATCGTGCCTAACGCACTAGGTAAAGACGAAGGTTCACAGCGCGCTAACCTTGCAGGCCTAATGGATGGTTACTTCCACCATGAAGCGGGCATCGAAGGTGGTCAGCACTTGAACGTGAACGTTCTTAACCGTGAAACTCTAGAAGATGCGGTTAAGCACCCTGAGAAATACCCTCAGCTAACTATCCGTGTTTCTGGTTACGCGGTACGCTTTAACTCTCTAACTGCAGAGCAGCAAGCTGACGTAATTGCACGTACATTTACAGAATCTCTATAAGAGACGCTGTTGAATGATTGATGCAGCCCCGCCTAGTGCGGGGCTGCATTTTTTGTGCTTATCGTTCCTCGGTAAGCTTTAGAGTTTGCGCACATTTCCCCAAATCAATCAGTGAATTCCTATAGTGACCTTAGCGAATTGCGGTACTATCATCCGCACTATTCGTCAAAACAGAACACTATGGCTCGCTCTCCCTATCTCCCTTTTTCGTTGCTTCTTCTCTCCACCACTGCACTGGCTTCAGAGCAGTCAACCCTCGCCTTTTCACTCGACAACGACGGGGTATTTGGTGTTGATCAAGACTATACCAATGGCATTTTCCTCACTTACACCTCCGCAGGGATTCGCCCGCCTTCGTGGGTTGGGCCGCTAAGTTTGTCTTTTTGGGGCGCCGCCTCTTTGGACAAATGGGAAGTTACCCTGGCTCACAAAATGTATACGCCATCGGATATTGAAGCCGTTGAGCCCATACAAAACGATCGCCCTTATGCGGGTTATCTTCACACCGAGTTCAATTATATCAGTCTCCATCCAATGCAAGCTCAGCGCTTTAACCTGACCTTGGGCACCGTGGGTGAAAACTCACTGTCGGAAGAGGCACAAAAATTCGTCCACAGCATCACGGGCTCTGATGATCCTAATGGTTGGGCAAACCAAGTGGATGAAGGGTTTGCTGGGAGTGTCGGTTACCTAACCCACATCAACCTATGGCGCGAGCCGCTGTTGGCTAACACCGAGTGGGAAGTATCGAGCGTTTCAGAAGCCAACGTCGGTAATTTTCGTAGTGATGTGTCAACCGGTGTCATGCTGCGTTGGGGA
>NZ_JCBDGH010000042.1:0-13853 GCF_059833955.1 Vibrio sp. R15-SG3-ISO1A | reverse complement strand
GTACCGCGATTTGGCGTTGCTCGTCTGCCAATACCACTCCAATATTCATCGCGCCGCTGAGCTCAAGCCGGCAACGTTACTCAAAGTGCTCGATGCCTTTGACGTCTGGCGAAAGCCTGAACGATTAGACGATATCCTGCTCTGCTGCATGGCAGATAGCCAGGGAAGAAAAGGCTTTGAAGCCGAACCCTATCCACAAAAAATCTGGTTCGAACAAGCCTACCAAGCGGCGCTGAGCGTTGAAGTGAAAGACATCATTGCCGCTGGTTATCAAGGTGCAGAGATTCGCCAAGCGCTCAATCAACGCCGCATCGAAGCGATTGCACAAAGCAAAGCGAAACGTCTCTCTAGTGACCAAAACGAAGAGTAGATGCTTAAAAGAAAAATCGTCACCCAAACGAAAAAGCCTAAGCAACCAGGCTTAGGCTTTGCACTCTACACAGAGTAACGGTTATGCGCTTTGTTCATTGAGTTCCGGCTCATCCGCTTTCTGTTTTAACAAGCGGCTGGTGATCGTACCGGCTGTCATGGCGCCTGAGACATTGAGCGCCGTACGGGCCATATCAATCAAAGGCTCAATCGAGATCAATAGTGCAGCAATTGTCACCGGCAGCCCCATCGCAGGCAACACAATCAGCGCAGCAAAGGTCGCGCCGCCACCTACACCAGCAATACCGAATGAGCTAATAGTAATGATCGCCACCAACGACAGGATAAAGTTGATGTCCATTGGGTTGATACCAACCGTCGGCGCGACCATCACCGCCAACATCGCCGGATAGATACCCGCGCAACCATTTTGACCAATAGTGGCACCAAATGAGGCGGATAAGTTGGCAATCGCAGGCGGCACTTTTAATTTGCTGATTTGCGCTTCAACGTTCAATGGAATGGTCGCTGCCGAGCTGCGTGACGTGAAAGCAAAGGTCAATACTGGCCAGATCTTAGTGAAGTACTCTTTCGGGCTCACGCCAACAAAAGAGACCAACACACCATGCACAAGGAACATCAACGCAATCGCAAAGTAAGAGGCGATGATAAAGCCCAGCAGATTAAGAATATCACTCGCACTTGAGGTCGCGACCACTTTGGCCATCAAAGCGGCAATACCGTAAGGCGTGAGAGCCATGATCATTTTCACTAGGCGCATGACAATGGATTGCACAGCTTCAACAAAGGTACGAATCGGCGTCGCCAGTTCGGTTTTTTCCAACATCACTTTACGCGCGGCAACGCCAGAAAGGATACCGAAGATCACCACGGCGATAATCGAGGTCGAACGCGCACCCGTCAGATCAGCAAAGGGGTTGGTTGGAATGAAGCTGACTAGCATCTGGGGAATCGTCAGGTCACTGACACGATCCATTCGACCTTCTAAGGCAGACAGACGCGCCGCTTCGCGCGAACCTTCTGTTAACCCTTCAGCAGAAAGACCAAAGCCTTGCGTCACTGCAATACCAATCAAAGCAGAAATCGCGGTGGTAAACAGCAGCACGCCAATGGTTAAGCCACTAATTTTGCCAAGGGAGGCCGAGTTCTCAAGCTTCACTACCGCTGCAAACATTGAGACCAACACCAAAGGCATGATGACCATTTGCAGCAAACCAACATAACCGCGGCCAACCACATTGATCCAGTCTAGGCTCGCACCAATCGCTAGGCTACCTTCACCGTAAATCAGCTGTAACGCTAAACCAAATCCACTACCTAGCACCAATCCAATCAGCACTTGTCTTGATAGTGTTGCGCCTTTTCTTTGCTGAAGATTCAAGAAGAAAAGAAGCGCTGCAAATACCACTAAATTTGCAATCACTGCGACACTCATGATGTTTCCTTTTTAACCAACGTTGTTATTTGAATAATGTAAGACAAATACGGTAACGGTTTGTTGGCAAAATAGAAAATACTCAATTTCCATTATCTAGACACTTTAGTTATAGAACTGAGTGCATAATGAACAGCAATGTAAACAAGTCGTAAATATCATTGATAATGTGGATAGAAAAACAAAAACGCCCCACCGAAGTGGAGCGTTTCTAAAAAGCGTTAAAGCTAAGCCTTATTCAATAAAGAATTAAGCTTGGCCTTTTACTTCTTTAAGACCGTTGAAAGGTGCACGCTCACCTAGCGCTTCCTCGATACGGATTAGCTGGTTGTACTTAGCAACACGGTCAGAACGGCTCATAGAACCTGTCTTGATTTGACCTGCAGCAGTACCTACCGCTAGGTCAGCGATAGTTGCATCTTCAGTTTCGCCGCTGCGGTGAGAGATTACAGCTGTGTAACCTGCGTCTTTAGCCATCTTGATTGCAGCTAGAGTCTCAGTTAGAGAACCGATTTGGTTGAACTTGATAAGGATAGAGTTAGCTACGCCTTTCTCGATACCTTCAGCAAGGATCTTAGTGTTAGTAACGAATAGATCGTCACCTACTAGTTGAAGCTTGTCACCTAGTAGTTCAGTTTGGTGCTTGAAGCCAGTCCAGTCAGACTCGTCTAGACCATCTTCGATAGAAACGATTGGGAACTTGCTTGCTAGCTCAGCTAGGTAGTGGTTGAACTCTTCAGAAGTGAAGGTTTTGCCTTCGCCTTTCATGTTGTAGATGCCAGCTTCTTTGTCGAAGAACTCAGATGCAGCACAGTCCATAGCTAGAGTCACGTCTTTACCTAGTTCGTAACCTGCCGCTGCAACCGCTTCTGCGATCACTTCTAGAGCTTCAGCGTTAGACTTAAGGTTTGGAGCGAAACCACCTTCGTCACCCACTGCAGTGCTGTAGCCTTTAGACTTAAGAACTTTAGCTAGGTTGTGGAAAACTTCAGCACCGATACGTAGACCTTCTTTAAGAGTCTTAGCGCCAACTGGTTGGATCATGAACTCTTGGATGTCAACGTTGTTGTCTGCGTGCTCACCACCGTTGATGATGTTCATCATTGGTAGAGGCATAGAGAACTGACCAGCAGTACCGTTTAGCTCAGCGATGTGCTCGTATAGAGGCATGCCTTTCGCTGCTGCAGCAGCTTTAGCGTTCGCTAGAGAAACCGCTAGGATTGCGTTTGCACCGAACTTAGATTTGTTCTCAGTGCCGTCTAGCTCGATCATGATTGCGTCGATAGCCGCTTGGTCTTTCGCGTCTTTACCTGTTAGAGCAGTTGCGATTTCGCCGTTTACTGCTTCAACAGCTTTAAGAACACCTTTACCTAGGAAACGTGCTTTGTCACCGTCACGTAGCTCAAGAGCTTCGCGAGAACCAGTAGATGCGCCAGATGGAGCAGCAGCCATACCTACGAAACCGCCTTCTAGGTGTACTTCAGCTTCTACAGTTGGGTTACCACGTGAGTCGATGATTTCACGACCTAGAACTTTAACGATCTTAGACATTAATGTTTCCTCTCGTTCAAATATAAATGTCAAATTTAAAAGGCAGCAGCACAACCTTCGCCGCCGCCCGTATCCTTTTTACTTACTTCTCAAACTCGCCGCGTGAGTGCTGACCAGCGGCTTTCACGAAACCTGCGAATAATGGGTGACCATCACGAGGCGTCGATGTGAATTCTGGGTGGAACTGAGCCGCAACGAACCATGGGTGCGCTGGGTTTTCAATCATTTCCACCAGCTTCTTGTCTGCAGAAAGACCAGAGACCTTCAAGCCCGCTTTTTCAATTTGTGGTCGAAGGACGTTGTTCACTTCGTAACGGTGACGGTGACGTTCATGAATCGTCGCGCTACCATAAAGCTCGCGAGCCTTAGTTCCTTTCTCTAAGTGACATAGCTGAGAGCCAAGACGCATAGTACCACCAAGATCCGACGTTTCGGTACGTTCTTCAACTTTACCTTCACCGTCGACCCACTCAGTGATCAAGCCTACCACAGGGTATTTCGTCTCTTTATTAAATTCTGTTGAATGCGCGCCTTCCATACCCGCGACGTTACGAGCGTATTCAATCAGCGCGACTTGCATACCAAGACAGATACCAAGGTAAGGGACATTGTTTTCACGCGCGTATTGCGCTGCGCGAATCTTACCTTCGATACCACGGTCACCAAAACCGCCCGGTACTAGAATAGCGTCAAGACCGGCAAGCACTTCAACGCCTTTAGTCTCAACATCTTGTGAATCTACGTATTTAATGGTGACGTTCAAGCGGTTTTTCAAGCCAGCATGCTTAAGCGCTTCGTTGACTGATTTGTACGCATCCGGCAGTTCGATGTATTTACCGATCATACCGATAGTCACTTCGCCCGTTGGGTTCGCTTCTTCATAGATAACCTGTTCCCATTCAGACAGGTCTGCTTCTGGAGCGTCGATACCAAAACGTGCACACACAAGATCATCAAGACCTTGCGATTTGATCAGTTGAGGGATCTTGTAGATCGAATCCACGTCCTTCATCGAAATCACTGCTTTCTCAGGAACGTTACAGAAAAGGGCAATTTTCTTACGCTCGTTCGCTGGGATCATGCGATCGCTACGACAAACCAGAATATCAGGTTGGATACCGATAGAGAGCAGCTCTTTCACTGAGTGCTGAGTCGGCTTAGTTTTCACTTCACCCGCCGCAGCAAGGTAAGGGACTAGCGTCAAGTGCATGAACATCGCACGCTCACGGCCGAGTTCAACAGCAAGCTGACGAATCGCTTCCATAAATGGCAATGACTCGATGTCACCGACCGTACCACCAACTTCAACGATAGCCACATCGTGCCCTTCAGAACCGGCAATAACACGGTCTTTAATGGCGTTAGTGATGTGAGGGATAACTTGAATGGTGGCGCCTAGGTAGTCACCACGACGCTCTTTGCGAAGCACGTCTGCGTAAACACGACCGGCAGTAAAGTTATTGCGCTTAGTCATCTTGGTGCGAATGAAACGCTCATAGTGACCAAGGTCTAGGTCGGTCTCTGCGCCATCTTCCGTGACGAACACTTCACCGTGCTGAGTTGGGCTCATGGTGCCCGGGTCAACGTTGATGTAAGGGTCAAGCTTCATCATGGTCACTTTAAGACCACGAGCTTCTAGAATAGCGGCTAGAGATGCAGCTGCAATACCTTTACCTAGAGAGGATACAACCCCGCCAGTAACAAAAATGTAATTTGTCGTCATGTTTAACCTGAAATTGGTTGAATGAGGGAAATGGAATTCTTCTGGACGGGACGAAAATATACCAGAAGACCCTAACCGCCACAACGTGAAATCTATCACAGTGTCATTTTTTCTTTTTTGCTTCAAATCAAATTCACGCGACGGCTGACTGTACTCAGACGAATTCGCGTGATTACTCTGAGCGAGTCTATTTTTCCGCTGCTTTTACTTCATCCCACAGTGCATCAAGCGCCTCTAAAGGCAATTGTTCTAGCGTCTTATTCTGCGCTGCAACACGTGATTCTACGCCTTTAAAGCGACGCACAAACTTAAGATTCGCCTTGCTCAATGCCGCTTCAGGGTCATGACCGAGGTGACGAGCAAGATTCACCACCGCAAACAGCAAATCACCGAGCTCCATCTCGACCTTGTCATCTTGCACCGAGACTTGCACCGCTTCCGAGACGACTTCATCGACCTCCTCGCGCACTTTATCCACCACGGGTCCTAAAGTGTCCCAATCAAAGCCCACTTTGGCGCACTTTTTCTGAATTTTTGTAGCACGAGAAAGCGCTGGTAGAGAAGCTGGTATTGAGTCTAGGATACTTTGCTCATTTTTGCCTAGTTGCGCTTTTTCTTTGGCTTTTTCCGCCTCCCAATTGGCGTTAATTTCCTCGTCGCTGGCAAACTCCGCTTGGCCAAAGACATGCGGGTGACGGCGCGTGAGTTTTTCATTCACTGTGTCGACCACCTCAGAAAAATCAAACAATTGCTGCTCTTTAGCCAGTTGACTGTAGAAAATCACCTGGAACAACAGATCACCAAGCTCTTCTTTTAGATTGGTCCAATCACGGTTGTGAATCGCATCCACCACTTCATAGGTTTCTTCAATGGTGTGCGGCACTATGGTGTCGAAAGACTGCTTTAAATCCCATGGACAGCCGTGTTCTGGATCACGCAGCTTGGCCATGATTTGCTCTAATTGTTCAATTGGATGACTCATGCCTCTCCCTCACAAAATGAAAAGGTGAGCAGCATAACCACTCACCTTCGAACTGTTGGTCGCGCTTAACGCGCATTGTCAATAATTGCTACGGATTCCGGTTAGCCCAAACGTTTAACGCTCATCACGTCTCGGATCTGTTCCACACGTTTGATCACCCGTGATAACACCTCGATGTTGTTCACTTCAAGATCAAAATCCATTATCGATAACTGTTTACGATAGTCGACGCGATTCTTCATGCTGGTCACTTTGATTTTCTCATTGGCAAACAGCGTAGTGATGTCTTTTAACAGCCCACCGCGCTCCATCGCCTCAACACGGACGGTGAGAATGTAGGAGCCCACAAAACCGCTGCCCCAAACGGTATCAATAATACGTTCTGGTGCATGGTGCCTTAACTCATCAAGCTGCTCACAATCGGCGCGATGTACTGAAATGCCACGACCCTGGGTGATATAACCGCAGATTTCATCGCCCGGGATTGGCTGACAGCATCGAGCGAGGTGAGTCATCAAGTTGTCGACCCCTTCGACCACAACCGCATCTTTCTTAGGACGGCTCTGAGCCGGCGCTTTGTGCTCTGCTTCTTGGAGCTTTTCTAGTGCTTGCTTGTCTTCTTCTTCAGCGGTGGGTTTGTTCACCAACGCATTGATATGATTAATGATCTGGTTAATCCGCAAATCACCACTGCCCACCCCAACAAACAGTTCATCGGTCGAGTTAACGTTGAAGCGCTTCAGCGAGTAACGCTCGGCGTCTTTTAACGTCGCACCAATTTTCGCCAGTTCCACCTCGAGAATCTCGCGCCCCGCCTCGAGGTTTTTCTCACGAGACTGCTTGCGGAACCAAGCATTGATCTTCGCGCGTGCTCGCCCTGAGGTCACAAACCCCATCGACGGGTTTAACCAGTCGCGCGATGGATTGGGCTCTTTAGCAGTAATGATCTCAACTTGATCGCCCATCGACAATTTATGGGTAAAAGGCACGATACGGCCCGCTACTTTGGCACCAATACAGCGATGCCCCACTTCTGAGTGAATGTGGTAAGCAAAATCGAGCGGAGTCGCACCCATCGGTAAGTCGACGACATCGCCACGCGGAGTAAAGGCATAGACTCGGTCATCAAACACTTGGCTGCGCACTTCATCCAACATCTCACCCGAGTCGGACATCTCCTCTTGCCAATCAAGCAGTTTGCGTAGCCAGGTAATTTTCTCATCGTACCCACTGCGACCAGCGCCGCCCTCTTTGTATTTCCAGTGCGCGGCCACCCCAAGTTCAGAATCTTCGTGCATCTGCTTGGTGCGGATCTGAATCTCGATGGTCTTGCCTTCTGGGCCGAGAATTACGGTGTGAATGGATTGGTAACCATTCGGTTTTGGGTTTGCGACATAGTCATCAAACTCACTGGGCAGGTGTTTGTATTTGGTGTGCACCATCCCCAGTGCGGCGTAACAGTCTTGCAGTTTATCGGCGATGATGCGCACTGCGCGCACGTCAAACAGCTCATCGAACGCCAAATTTTTCTTCTGCATTTTGCGCCAGATGCTGTAGATGTGCTTGGGACGCCCGCTCACTTCCGCGTTGATGCCCGCCTCTTTCATTTCATCGGAGAGATCATCGACAAAATCTTTGATGTACTGCTCACGGACAATGCGTCGCTCAGAGAGCTGCTTTGCAATCTGTTTGTAGGTTTCCGGTTGCTGGTAACGAAAGGCGTAGTCTTCAATTTCCCACTTCAACTGACCGATACCCAAACGGTTGGCCAGTGGTGCGTAGATATTCGCACACTCTTTCGCTGCAGCACGGCGCACTTCATCGGGCGCTTTCTTTACTTCAATGAGGTTGCAAATTCGCTCAGCTAACTTAATGATTACGCAGCGAAAGTCATCAACCATCGCCAGTAGCATTCGGCGGACATTGTCCACCTGCGCCGATGCAGCGCTGCCTTCCATGGTGATGTTGAGCTGGCCAAGTGCCGCCATCTCTTCTACGCCATCAATCAGTTTGATGGTTTCTTTGCCAAAGTCTTCTTCAAAGGCATCACGCGCGTAGGCACCAGCCGAGACGAGCGGAAACAGCAGCGCCGCCACTAAGGTGGCTTTGTCCATCGACAGCGTGATTAAAATTTCGATCATTTCACGGCCACGCCATAACAGCAGTGGGCCTTGTTCATTACCCTCAAGTACCTTTTCACACTGGCGGTACACTTCTTTTAAGCGCTGGGCAATTTTTGCGTCCTGATTCAGGCTCGCAATCCATTTTTCTAGCTCAAACTGTTCGTCTTGATTTAAGTGTGCGCTTCTTACCGCAACCATCTCTATCGTCCTAGTTTTTTATTTTTTTAACCTCGCCCTGCGGGCGGGTCTAATCCTTAACAAATAACGCCATTGATTCTAAATGGCTGGTATGGGGGAACATATCCAACATCGCGAGTTTTTCTAATTGGTAGCCCTGCTCGAGAAGGCTTTGCGAATCCCTTGCTAGGGTAGCAGGATTGCAAGAAACATAAACGACACGAGTCGCACCCAAGGCAGAAAGTTGTTCTACGATGCCGCTCGCGCCCGCTCGTGCTGGGTCGAGCAACACTTTATCGAACTTTTCGCCCGCCCAGGCGTTATTTGCGATGGGCAGCTCCAAATTCGCTTGGAAAAACTCGACATTGGAGAGTTGATTGAGCGCCGCATTGTTCGCCGCTTTCTCAACCATCGCCTCCACACCTTCAACACCAACCACATGCGCTACATGCTTAGCGATTGGCAAGCTAAAGTTGCCTAGACCGCAAAACAGATCCAACACACGATCGCTGTCGCTCAACGTTAGCCACGCCATCGCCTGTTGGACCATTTGCGCGTTGACCTTCTGATTGACCTGAATAAAGTTATTTGGTTCAAACGCAATAGTCACGCCTGCTTCTTGGTAGATCCCAGCCTCGCCCATCACCAACGTCAACTGATGACTTTCCGGCATCAGGTAAAGCGTGATGTGGTGAGTGGTTGCAAAGGCGATCAACGCCGCTTCTTCATTCTCGGTCAGCGGCTTGAGATGTCTCACCACCAAGATATTAACGTTGTCTCCCTTCACCAATTCCACATGGCCAAGGTGCTCTGGCTGACTGAACTCCGACAACAAGGCATACAGCGGCGCCATTAACGCGCTCAGCTCTGGCGCCAATACTGGGCAATCGGTCAGTGTGATGATCTCTTGGCTCTGTTTTTTACGAAAACCGAACTGTAACTGACGCTGCTTTTTATCCCACTTGATACTGATGCGCGCGCGGCGGCGATAGCCTTGCTCATCGCCAGAAATCAGGGCTGAGAGCGCTGCATCCTGTCCGCTGAATTTGCGCATCAACTGCGCCAAGGTGCGCGATTTATGCGCTTGTTGATCGGCGCTAGAGAGGTGCTGCATGTTACAGCCGCCACACATGTCATAATGCGGGCAAAATGGCGCAATACGCTCTGGGCTAGGCGTGAGAACTTTGATCAATTTGGCACGCGCGTACTTGGCTTTGCTTTCCGTCAGTTGAATCAATACCTCTTCTTTAGGCAGAGCGCCTTCAATAAAAATCGGCTTTTTATTTTGGTATGCCATGCCCGCACCGTGGTGATCGAGTTTCTCGACCAGAACAGATTGATGCTTAGTATTGAGTTGAGTTTTCTTTTTAGGTTGGAAGAAACGCGCCATGTGCCGTGCCTATTTCGCAGTCAACAGACTGTATTTGCTCTAATTACAGTGTCGATTCCCGCTTTTACAGCAGAATCATTGTGTGAGCCGACCGAGTTGATTATGCTTAAACCTTCGGCGGCTTCTATTTATGGAAGTTATTTTCCCATATCCACACCACGATGTTTAGACAATAATGACCAGATATGGCTTACGCGCCCGCGTTATTTCTCTTACTCTCGCCCCCACATTGATCATCGGGCTTCTACTGACCGCCTTCTTTTCCTTTAATCGCTATCACGATTTGGAAACTCAGGTCATCAATTCAGGTTTAAATATCGTTGAGCCTTTGGCGATTGCCAGTGAAGATGGGCTTCGCAACAACAGCCGCGAAGCCGTCAGGCGCATCATCAGCTTTGCGCATCGTAAGAACTCGAAATTTGTCCGCAGTATTGCCGTATTTGATTACAAGCACGATCTGTTCGTGACCTCGAACTTTCACCCTAACTTCGAGTCGCTGACCTTTCCAAAACAAGAGCCCATCCCGCTGCTACTCACCTCTGATTTGCGCGACAACACCTTAATTCTTCGCGCGCCCGTTATCTCTGAGGCGGGCTTAACCGCCACACTCGAAGGGCAAAGCACCACACCAGCACTCGGCTATGTCTCGATTGAGCTCGATCTCTCTTCGCTGCGCTTGCAGCAGTATCAAGAAATTTTTGCCGCTGCGTTAGTGTTGCTCGTCGGACTCGGCCTATCCGCCGTCTTCGCCTACCGCTTGATGTACGACGTGACCCGTCCGATCTCTCACATGAAAAACATGGTGGATCGCATTCGTCGCGGGCATTTGGATGTGCGTATCGAAGGCAAAATGCACGGCGAGCTCGACTCGTTGAAAAACGGCATCAACGCAATGGCGGTCTCGCTGTCGGAATACCACGTGGAAATGCAGCACAGCATCGACCAAGCCACTTCCGATCTGCGCGAAACCCTTGAGCAGCTTGAGATCCAAAACGTCGAGCTCGATATTGCGAAAAAACGCGCGCAAGAAGCAGCGCGAGTGAAATCCGAGTTTCTGGCAAACATGTCACACGAGCTAAGAACGCCGCTAAATGGTGTGATCGGTTTTACTCGCCAGATGTTGAAAACCAAACTCACCAACAGCCAAACCGATTACTTGCAGACCATCGAGCGTTCCGCTAACAACTTGCTCAACATCATCAATGACATTCTTGATTTCTCGAAACTTGAAGCGGGTAAGCTGGCGCTAGAGAATATTCCTTTTGAGTTCCAAGAGTCGCTGGAAGAGGTGGTTAGCCTGCAAGCCACCAGCGCCCATGAGAAAGGGCTAGAGTTGACGCTCAAAGTGGATCCGAAAATTCCGGCGGGTCTCGCTGGCGATCCGCTGCGCATCCAACAAGTGTTGACCAACCTGGTGGGCAACTCCATCAAGTTTACTGAGCGTGGCAACATCGATATCAGCGTCGAACTTCGCTCACAGCGCGATGACGTGGTTGAGTTGCAATTTATGGTGCGCGACACGGGTATCGGTATTTCAGAGCGTCAACAAGCGCAGCTTTTCCAAGCCTTTAGTCAAGCAGACGCCAGCATCTCGCGCCGCTATGGTGGCACCGGGCTTGGGCTAGTCATCACGCAGAAACTCGTCAGTCAAATGGGCGGTGAAATCAGCCTAACCAGTCGCTTGCACCAAGGTTCTACCTTCTGGTTTACCCTGAGATTGCATGTCACCGATATGCCGGTGAGCGATCTCATCGAAGCGCAAGCCCTAGCGCAGCGCCAGTTGCTGCTAATTGAACCTAATATGCAAGCGGCCTCGATCGTACAAAACATGTTGACTCGCGAAGGGTTGTCGGTCACTTACCGCTCGTCGATGCCTGAAGAAGCCGCCAACTATGATTACGTGCTGCTCAATCTGGCCCCGAGCCAAGATAACACCGTTAGCGAAGTGGAAAGCTTGGTGGAACGCGCCATGGCCTACGCGCCGCACGTTGTCCTCGGCATGCCAAGTACCGCCCTTGCTGTGTCTGATCACTTGATTCAAAAGTATCAAGTTCACTGCATCACCAAACCATTGTCACGCCGTAAGCTTCTGCAGACATTAGCCGCGAACCAAGAGGCGCTGCCTCTTCTGGAGCCCAACACGCCTGTCAGCACCGATAAATTGCCACTGACGGTGATGGCCGTGGATGATAACCCCGCGAACTTGAAACTCATCACCGCCCTACTAAAAGAGCGCGTTGAGCGAGTGATCACCTGTAGCAATGGCGAAGACGCCGTCGCACAGGCGGAACATCAGCATTTCGATATGATCCTTATGGACATTCAAATGCCGAAAATGGATGGGGTTACCGCCTCCAAAGCGATCAAAAAACTGCCGCTCAATGAGCAGACTCCGGTGATCGCTGTCACCGCTCATGCCATGCTAGGCGAGCGCGACCGCCTACTTAAAGCCGGCATGGATGACTACCTCACCAAACCAATAGAAGAGCATGTATTGCAGCAGGTGTTGATGCACTGGAACCCCAATGCCACTGTGCAAGAGTTGGAAAAGCTCGATCTGTCAGTCCACACAACACCGGACGTGCCGAGCACACCGTCCGAGAGTGATAGCCAAATCGTCATTGACTGGCCCGCCGCGTTGAAGCAATCTGCCAACAAAGCCTCGCTCGCCAAAGAGATGCTACAAATGCTGGTCGACTACATTCCCGAGGTCAATTCGGTTGTCGAACAGTCGCTCACGGGGGATGGGGATGAAGAAGCTCGAGAAAATCTGATTCATCATGTCCACAAACTGCATGGCAGCAGTTCATATTGCGGTGTGCCTCGTCTTAAGTCGATTTGCGCGACATTAGAGAAAGCGCTGCGCTCAGGCGCGAGTATTGAAGAGGTGGAGCCGGAGCTGTTTGAGTTGCAAGATGAAATGGAAAAAGTGACCGAGGCATCGGCCCACTACCTAGCACTTGATTAGGTCTCGGCCTGACATCAGGCCGATTCGTAAATCACCGTCGCCATCGCATAGTGGCGCTCATCAGAGATCGACAGGTGGATATGCGCCACCTGTTTTTGATTCGCCAATGCTAAAGCTTTATTCGCCAGCGTTAGGACAGGCGCACCGAGTTCGTCATTGCTGATGGTAAAGTCTTGAAAGGTCACGCCAAGCGCGATTCCCGTTCCCAATGCTTTTGATGCAGCTTCTTTCGCAGCAAAGCGTTTGGCGAGAAAACGCGCCTTCTGTTTAATGGCATGAAACGTGTCGAGCTCAGACGGCGTTAAGATTCGCTGGGCAAACGCATCACCACTGCGAGCGAGGGCTTTTTCCACTCGCTCGATTTCCGCAATGTCTGTGCCTAATCCTACGATCGCCATAGTGACTATTTTCTAGCTTCAACCATAATGGCCTTCATGTCAGCCACGGCTTTTGCCAAACCATCAAAGGCCGCGCGGCCGATAATGGAGTGACCGATGTTCAACTCGTACATTTCTGGAATGGCCGCAATCGGAGCCACGTTATGATAGGTGAGACCATGCCCGGCATTCACGGTAATGCCGAGATCGGCGGCGTAGCTGGCGCCTGCAGCGATTTTTTTCAACTCATCTTGTTGGTCTGCATCATTGGTTGCATCGGCATAGTGGCCGGTGTGCAGTTCAATATACGGTGCGCCACACGCTTTTGCGGCGTCGATTTGCTGGCGATCGGCATCAATGAACAGAGAGACTTTAATGCCGGCATCGGTGAGTTTTTGGGTCGCCGCTTTGATTTTCTCAAGTTGACCTACCACATCCAGACCACCTTCTGTGGTCAGCTCTTCGCGTTTCTCTGGCACCAAGCAGACATACTCTGGCTGGGTTTGCAGCGCAATCTCGACCATTTCATCGGTAACGGCCATTTCCAGATTCATTCGCGTTTGAATCGTTTCACGTAAGATACGAACATCACGATCGTTGATGTGACGGCGATCTTCGCGTAGGTGGATGGTGATCCCATCTGCACCGGCGCGCTCAGCCACTTCTGCGGCATGGACAGGGTCTGGGTATTTTGTCCCGCGTGCGTTACGTAGAGTTGCGATGTGATCGATGTTCAC
>NZ_JCBDGH010000041.1:0-53507 GCF_059833955.1 Vibrio sp. R15-SG3-ISO1A | reverse complement strand
GATTTTCGCTTTCACGCCAACCTGACGTTTAAAGGGGAGTATCAGTCGGGTGATTGGCAATGGTCACCGTATGCCAAAGTGCGCTACAAAGACGCTGACTTCAACAGCTACTACTACGCGATGTCCGAGTTTAGCGGCGAGACAGTCGGGGCAGGCGTTGATGTGAATGTGGGAATGAGTGCCCGTTATCATGTGATCTCGAATCTCTATCTTTTGGGTGAGACCAGTGTGACGCGCCTTGATGACAATGCCTATCAGGCCAACATGGTCCAAGACCGCTATCAAGGCGAGCTGTTTCTCGGCTTTGGCTTTTTTAATGATCAAGCACGCGCGCCAAAGTCTGAGCTGAATAACCATCGTTATCTTCGCGTCGCACACGGCTGGGCGACACCATCGAATATCGGTGAAATCTTCCGTTTTGATGCGGAAAAAGATCCTGATAACAACCAGTTGACGTCGCTGTTTTATGGCCATCCCTTAACGGATGAGTTGTTTGGCTTGCCGCTGGATATTTATTTAACGCCGGGGATCGTTCACCACTGGTCATCGGACGTACAATCGGCGTCAACCGAATACGTCGCGGCGATCAAAGCCTACTACACGTTCAACTGGCCAACGCAATGGCGCTTTGGCGTCGCGGAGGGGATGTCGTACATTGACAGCATAACCCATATTGAGGGGACAGAAATGGAACGTAAAGATAGAGAACCCAGCAAGCTTCTCAACTATCTTGATTTCTCATTTGATGTCAATGTGGGGTCATTGCTCGGCAATACCGACCTGAAACGTCTCTGGTTTGGCTACTCTCTGCATCATCGCAGCGCCATTTTCGAAAAAGCCTCCCAGTATGGTCGCATTAAAGGTGGCAGTAACTACAACACCGTGTATCTGCAATACGAGTTCTAATGAGTCGGCGTATTGGCGTTTCCTTTTCCTGTCACGCGCCCAGCATGTTTGCGACGGGCGCGTCGCCACACAGTTGTGATACAATCCGCGCAGTTTTATCGACAGTAACAAAATAGGACATGCTTTGACCTCGTCACAGCCAGATAAAAAGAGCGCGCCAGCCGCGCAAGTGAATTCACCCGCTCAATTACGTAAGGCGCTGGAGCAGTGTATGCTTCGCGATCGCTTTCGTTTCAGTAAACGCATCAGCGGGGCAAGTAAAATCAAAAAGGACGCGGCGCGTCATGCCGCGTTTGATGACATCGCACTCGATATGGCCAAGTCTATCATGCAGGCCGAGCTGCGAGGGCAACACACGCCGACTATCGACTACCCAGCGCAGCTGCCGGTCAGTCAAAAGAAAGACGATATCGCGAAGGCGATTGCTGAGCATCAGGTCGTGATTGTGGCCGGTGAAACCGGCTCAGGTAAAACGACTCAGTTGCCTAAAATTTGTGCCGAGCTTGGCCGTGGTCAGTATGGCTTGATTGGCCATACCCAGCCCCGTCGTCTTGCAGCGCGCTCAGTAGCGAACCGTATTGCTGAAGAGATGGAAACGCCGCTCGGCGAGTTTGTCGGCTACAAAGTGCGCTTTAACGATCAGATTTCTGACAACACCCAGATCAAGTTGATGACAGACGGTATTTTGCTGGCTGAAATTCAACACGATCGTTTTCTCAATCAATACGACACCATCATTATCGATGAAGCGCACGAGCGCAGTCTGAACATTGATTTCATCCTCGGCTATCTGAAAGAGCTGTTGCCAAAGCGCCCAGATCTGAAAATCATCATTACCTCGGCGACCATCGATCCAGAGCGTTTTTCAAAGCACTTCAACCAGGCTCCGATCATTGAAGTTTCTGGTAGAACCTACCCAGTGGAGACGCGCTATCGCCCACTGAGCGGTGAAGACGAAAGTGATCGTGATCAGCTTGAAGGTATTTTTGATGCGGTGGATGAGCTGTGCGATGAAGGGCTCGGCGACATTTTGATCTTCATGAACGGTGAGCGTGAAATTCGCGACACCGCGGACGCACTCGCTAAGCGCAACCTGAAAAGTACCGAAATTGTGCCTTTGTACGCGCGATTGTCTGCAGGTGAGCAGAACAAAATTTTCCAACCTCACGCAGGGCGTCGAATTGTGCTCGCGACCAACGTCGCGGAAACCTCGCTAACGGTACCGGGAATCAAATACGTGATTGATCCTGGTACGGCGCGCATCAGTCGTTATAGTTACCGCACCAAAGTTCAGCGCTTACCGATTGAGCCCATTTCACAAGCCAGCGCCAATCAGCGTAAGGGTCGTTGTGGACGTGTGGAAGAGGGGATCTGTATTCGCCTCTACTCAGAAGAGGATTTTAACTCTCGCCCAGAGTTTACCGATCCTGAGATCTTACGCACCAACTTAGCGTCGGTCATTTTGCAGATGACGGCTCTGGGCCTTGGTGACATCGAAGCTTTCCCATTTGTTGAAGCGCCTGATAAGCGCAACATCCAAGACGGTGTGCGTTTGCTCGAAGAGCTCGGGGCGATCAACGAAAAAGCCAAAGATCCGAAAAAACGTCTTACTCCGACTGGGCGTCAATTGGCCCGTTTGCCGATTGACCCACGTTTGGCGCGTATGGTGTTGGAAGCGCCGAAGTATGGCGCACTCAAAGAGGTGATGGTGATTGCCTCTGCGCTCTCCATTCAAGATCCGAGGGAGCGCCCAAGCGACAAACAGCAATCGTCCGATGATAAACATCGCCGCTTTTTCCATGAAGAGTCGGACTTTCTGACCTTCGTTAACCTATGGGATTACATCCAAAAGCAGCAGAAAAAATTGACGGGCAACCAGTTCCGTAAGCAGTGTAAAGAGGACTATCTCAACTACTTGCGAATTCGTGAGTGGCAAGATGTCTATTTCCAACTGCATCAGTCAATGCGAGAGATGGATGCAAAACTCAATGATGAGCCTGCGAGTTACCAAGGGGTGCACAGTGCACTGCTAGTGGGGCTATTGTCTCATATCGGTATGAAAGATCAGGAGAAGAATGAGTACCAAGGGGCACGTAATGCGCGTTTTCATATCTTCCCTGCCTCTGGCCTATTCAAAAAGCAACCTAAGTGGATTGTCTCTGCCGAGCTGGTGGAAACATCGAAACTTTGGGGCCGCATTATTGCCAAGATTCAGCCTGAGTGGGTGGAACCTCTAGCGAAGCACCTAATCAAACGAAGCCACAGTGAGCCTCATTGGTCGAAGAAACGCGCAGCGGTCATGGCGTATGAAAAAGTGATGCTGTATGGCATCCCTATTGTACCCAAGCGCTTAGTCAACTACGGAACGATTGATGCTGCGGTCAGCCGCGAAATCTTCATTCGCAGCGCATTGGTTGAGGGAGAGTGGGAAACCAAACACGCTTTCTTCAAGCAAAACCGTAAGCTACTCCAAGAAGTGGAAGAGCTCGAGCACAAGTCACGTCGACGAGATATTTTGGTCGATGATGATGAGCTGTTTGATTTTTACGATCAGCGTGTGGGGACGGACGTCGTTTCTGGGCGCCATTTCGATACTTGGTGGAAAGCGGCGGCAAAAGAGAATCCTGAGCTGCTCAATTTCGAGAAAGAGATGCTGTTCAAAGGTGATGCGAGCCATGTGACTGAGCTCGATTATCCGAATTTCTGGTATCAAAATGGTCTCAAACTCAAATTGAGCTATCAGTTCGAGCCCGGTGAGAATAGTGACGGCGTCACTGTGCACATTCCACTGCCGATTTTGAACCAAGTGGAACCCGTGGGGTTTGACTGGCAAATTCCTGGCCTGCGCCATGAGTTGGTTGTCAGCCTGATTAAATCCTTGCCCAAAATGGTGCGGAAAAACTTTGTCCCCGCGCCCAACTACGCGGATGCCTTTCTTGCCCGTGTGACGCCGATGGCGCTGCCACTACTCGATGCGTTGGAAAAAGAGCTGCGCCGCATGACGGGTGTGGAAGTGTTACGTGAAGATTGGAATCTTGCTCAGCTCCCTGATCATTTGAAAGTGACGTTCCGCGCAGTTGATCATCGCAACCGTAAACTGAAAGAGAACAGCGATTTGCACGCGCTCAAAGAGAGCCTGAAAGAGCAGGTGCAAGAGACGTTATCGAAAGTGGCCGATGATGATATCGAACAGCAAGGTCTGCACACGTGGAGTTTTGGTGAACTGCCAAAAGTCTACCAGCAGAAGCGGGGTGGGTATGATGTCAAAGCTTACCCTGCCATCATTGATGGCAAAGACAGCGTAGAAATCAAGCTATTTGAAACCGAGCAAGAGCAGATTCAAGCAATGCAAGCGGGTCAGCGCCGTTTGATATTGCTCAATGTGCCATCGCCGATTAAGTATCTGCACGCCAATCTGCCCAACAAATCGAAACTCGGTCTCTACTTTAACCCGTATGGCAAAGTGATGGACTTAATTGATGACTGCATCGCGTGTGGCGTCGATAAGCTCATTGAAGAGCAGGGCGGCTTGGTGTGGCAGCCTGAACAGTTTGAGCAGCTGAAAGAGCATGTACGCGGCGAGCTTGGTGACACAGTCGTGGATATCGCCAAGCAAGTCGAAACAATATTAACGACCGCGTTTAGCATCAACAAAAAGCTCAAAGGCAAAATCGACTTTACGATGGCGTTCGCTTTATCAGACATCAAAGCGCAAATCGAGGGGTTGATCTTCAAAGGGTTTGCGACGGAATGCGGCTGGAAGCGATTACCAGACATCTTGCGTTACATGAAAGCGATTGAACGTCGGATGGAAAAACTGCCCATCGACCCGAATAAAGATAGGCTGCATATGCTGAAAATTGAGTCGGTGACCAATGATTACAAGGAGCTGCTCAATAAGATCCCTAAAGGGATGGCGATTCCTGAGTCCGTTAAAGAGATTCGCTGGATGATAGAGGAGCTGCGTGTCAGTTACTTTGCCCAGCAACTGGGTACGCCGTACCCGGTGTCAGACAAACGGGTGAAGAATGCGATAGATGATATCTAAGGTTACTTACCGAGTACGATTAAGCAGTGAATAGATAGGCATAATACTTGCTTAGATTTAATCACGGTACGGTATTTTGACGATTGACAGGTAATGGATTGCCGCTTGCTACTCTCCATTACCTTTTTAAACGAGAGAAGGTTAATTATGAAAAAAACACTACTAGCGCTCGCTTTGATTGGGGCATCAGCGACCGCGTCAGCAGACTCATGGATTTACGGCGGCGCTTCAGTCGGTAACTCGGATTTCTTAGGAGATAGTTCAACGGCGTACAATGTTCATGTCGGTACGGGTATTTTGCCTTTTATTGGCCTTGAGGCGGGCTACAACAATCTTGGTGAGTTTGAGACGGGTACTTCAAAGGTCAAACTAGACAACGTTTACTTTGCGGCAAAACCAAGCATCAATCTTGGTCCCCTTCAAGTGTATGGTAAAGCTGGCGTGCACTCTTGGGAGCAATCTTCAAGCAACGCAGCACTAGAAGATGATGGCTACGACATCATGCTTGGTGTGGGTGCAGACTACCAAATCTTTGGCCCGCTCACTGTCGGTGCCAAATATGAGAACTACAAAATGGATAAAGAAGACATGGGCGTGTTCTCTCTAACGGCGTCGTTGAACTTCCTATAATCTTTGTTTATCCAGTCTTTAATGACCCAATGATCGAGGCGGCCAAATTGGCCGCTTTTTTTTGTTGTTATACTTTCTGTTTTCTTTTGGACTTGTCGCACTCTTAAAACGGCATAACTTAAAACCATAGGTTTTGACGATTGAATATATAGGCGAAATAACCTCGTGAAATAGACAAATCTTTTCTATGCTTCCTGTGTCAATTCAAGCAATTCCTACACAACGTCAGGCTGTGTTTTTGATTTAGATCAAATAGGGTTTTCAGTGCCCCTGCCAACATAGATGTGGTATAGGAACAAATACATAAGAGCAAGAAAGGGATAAGCAATGAAAGATCAAAGCACTCAAGGGGCTGGTCAATGTCCGGTCATGCACGGTAGCCATACCGATGCCAGTTCATCCAATGTCGCGTGGTGGCCAAAGGCGTTGAACCTAGACATCTTGCATCAACATGACAACAAAACGAATCCTCTCGGCGCGGATTTCAACTATAGAGAAGAGCTCAAAAAACTCGACGTAGAAGCACTTAAACAAGATTTAAAAGCGTTGATGACCAACAGCCAAGAGTGGTGGCCTGCAGATTGGGGACACTATGGTGGCTTGATGATTCGTATGGCGTGGCACTCAGCAGGTAGTTACCGTACCGAGGACGGTCGCGGGGGCGGTTCGACCGGTAACCAGCGCTTTGCACCACTCAACTCTTGGCCAGATAACGCCAACCTAGACAAAGCACGTCGCTTACTTTGGCCAATCAAACGCAAATACGGCAACAAAATCAGCTGGGCGGATTTGATGATTCTTGCCGGTAATATGGCGTATGAATCAATGGGCTTTAAGACCTTTGGTTTTGCCTTTGGTCGTGAAGACATTTGGCACCCAGAAAAAGACATCTATTGGGGTAGCGAGCAAGAGTGGCTAGCGCCATCTGGCTCAGAGAATAGCCGTTACTCCGGTGAGCGTGATCTTGAAAACCCATTGGCTGCGGTAATGATGGGCCTTATTTACGTTAACCCAGAAGGGGTCGACGGTAACCCAGATCCACTGAAAACCGCTCAAGATATGCGCGTGACGTTTGCGCGTATGGCGATGAACGATGAAGAGACAGTGGCACTGACGGCAGGTGGACACACCGTCGGTAAGGCGCACGGTAACGGTGACGCGGGCGAGCTTGGTCCAGATCCAGAAGCCGCAGGTCTTGAAGAGCAAGGCATGGGCTGGATGAACCACAAGTCGCGTGGCATTGGTCGCAACACAGTGACCAGTGGTATCGAAGGTGCCTGGACAACTAACCCAACCCAATGGGACGACGGCTACTTTGATTTGCTGTTTAAGTATGAGTGGCAGCTCACCAAGAGCCCAGCTGGTGCGTGGCAATGGGAGCCGGTGGATATCGCAGAAGAAGATAAGCCGGTTGATGTGGAAGACTCATCAAAACGTTACAATCCAATGATGACAGACGCTGACATGGCGCTGAAAGTGGATCCTGAGTACCGTAAGATTTCTGAACGTTTCCACAAAGATCCTGCCTATTTCGATGAAGTATTTGCTAGAGCATGGTTCAAGTTAACCCACCGCGATCTTGGCCCGAAAGCACGTTACTTTGGCCCTGATGTTCCAGCGGAAGATTTAATTTGGCAAGACCCAATCCCAGCCGGCAAATCCGATTACGATGTTGCGGGTTTGAAAGCGGCGATCGAAGCAAGCAACCTGAGCGTCAGTGAATTGGTGACAACGGCTTGGGATAGCGCTCGTACCTTCCGTGGTTCGGATAACCGTGGCGGTGCAAACGGTGCGCGTATCCGTCTTGCTCCACAAAATAACTGGGAAGGCAACGAGCCTGAGCGTTTAGCCAAGGTACTGGCTGTGCTAGAACCGCTTGCTGCGCAGTTTGGCGCTAGTGTTGCGGATACCATCGTACTTGCCGGTAATGTCGGTGTAGAAAAAGCGATTAAAGCGGCTGGGTTCAATGTGCCTGTTCCGTTTGCACCGGGTCGAGGTGATGCGACCGATGCGATGACGGATGTGGAGTCTTTCGACGTGCTGGAGCCTTTGGCGGATGGTTTCCGCAACTGGCAGAAGAAACACTACGTGGTGAACCCAGAAGAAATGCTGCTCGACCGAGCTCAGTTGATGGGCCTAACCGCGCCAGAAATGACAGTACTGCTTGGCGGTCTGCGCGTTATTGGCACTAATCACGCTGGTACTGAGCATGGTGTGTTTACTGACCGTGTCGGAGCACTGACCAACGACTTCTTCGTTAATCTAACGGATATGGCGTACAGTTGGGAACCGAAAGGTCGCAACCTGTACCACATCAATGACCGTAAGACAGGCGAAACTAAGTGGACAGCCACACGCGTTGACTTAGTCTTTGGTTCTAACTCTATCCTGCGCGCTTACGCTGAGGTGTACGCACAAGACGATAACCAAGAGAAATTGGTTAAGGATTTCGTCGCGGCGTGGACCAAAGTTATGAACGCGGATCGTTTTGATTTAGCGTAACTCTTGTTACCTAGTCTAGGTTTCACAAACCGCTCTTCGGAGCGGTTTTTTTGTGGCGGATTTTTTGTGAGAGGTTGAGGGTAGTGAATAGTGTGATCAAAGAGGTTTCCAATCATGAGCAATATGGGTCACAGTGTTGCCATGTGAGAGACTCGAACCAATAAGGAACAGGCATGACTAACCAACCACCGCTGATGTTGAACAAGGCGACCACGGGGTTGCTGATCATCGATGTGCAAGGTGAGTTAGCGCGTCTTGTACAAGAGAGTGATGCGCTGATAGCGCATTGTCTCGCCTTAGTGGAAGCGGCGAAAACGCTAGCGCTGCCTATTGTCTGGGTCGAGCAACACCCAGATAAATTGGGTAAGACCACGCCTGAGCTTCAAGCCGCCTTAACCCCGCATCAACCATTGGCAAAATGGACATTTGACGCCAATGCTGAGCCAGCGGTGTTGGAGGCTCTCAATCAAAGCGCTCGAACCCAGTGGTTAGTGTGTGGCATAGAGACGCACATTTGCGTCTATCAAACAGTGCTTGGGCTTAAGCGTTTGGGATGGGAGCCTCATCTTGTGGTGGACGCAACATCATCGCGAACGATGAGCAACAAGCAGTTGGCGTTAGAGAAGATAGCGCGAAGCGGTATAGCGCTGACTAGCGTGGAAATGGCGCTCTATGAACTGGTAAAAGATTGCCGAGACCCTGACTTTAAAGCGCTATTAAACCTGGTGAAATCACTCTCCAACCGCAATCTCCCAGATAACAAAACGGCCTCGTAATGAGGCCGTTGGACAATGAATAGCGAGTGGCTTGCGATTAAGCTTCTTGCTTTTGCAGCTCTTGCTGTTTCTCTTCTTCAACCAATGCATCAACGATAACCGCACACGCTGCATCACCTGTGATGTTAAGCGCAGTACGAATCATGTCAAAAATACGGTCTAAAGCGAACAGCAGTGGTAGACCTTCGATTGGAATCCCCGCCGCAAGCAGGACAGCAACCACAAGGAATGATGGACCCGGTACGCCCGCTTGGCCAACTGCACCTAAGGTCGACGTGACGATGATCGCAATGTATGCACCCATCGATAGGTCAATATTGAACAGTTGTGCGAAGAAGATGGCCACCAAGCCGTAGTAAATGGCGTTACCAGACATGTTGATGGTCGCACCTAGCGGCAGTACGAATGATGCCGTTGAGTTTTTCACACCCAGCTCGTGCTCCACGGTGTCCATGGTGACGGGTAGTGTTGCCATAGAAGAGGCGGTAGATAGTGCAACGGCTTGTGGCTTCTTCATTGCAACTAGGAACTTCTTCGCAGATGTCTTAGTGAAGATGTGAACCATCAGCGGGTAGGCAATGAAACCGAAGATAAGAATCGCGGCAACGTAGACAACGAATAGTTTGAATACCACCATGAGTGCGCCAAATCCAAACGTACCGACTGCTTCAGCCATCAGGCCAAATACACCGATAGGAGCGATGATCATCACTTTGTTGATCATCCAAACCATCGCGTCAACAATGCAGTTTACGCCGTTGATGATAGGTTCGCGGCGTTCTTTCGCTTGCTTCGAAATCGCAATACCAAAGAACAGACAGAACACAAGGATCTGAAGGATGTTCGCATCATTGAGTGATTGGAAAACGTTGGTTGGGATCATACCAGTGACGGTTGCCCAGAAAGTTGGAAGTTCACCCTTTGAAGCATACTCAGCTGAGAACATGCCTTCAACACCAGAGACATCAACGCCTAGACCCGGTTTGAAGACTTCACCCATTACCAAAGCGAGGGCAACGGCAGCGGCAGAGGTCAGGCCGAAGTAGGCCAGTGTAGTGATGCCCACTTTACCCGCATTTGAGCTGTTGCCCAGACCCGCAGCCCCTGAGATCAATGCCACAGCGACCAATGGGATCACGAGCATCTTGATTAGGTTGATAAAGATGGCACCAAGAGGCGCAAATACTGTCGCACCATCACCCATCATGGCACCAACGGCAGTACCAACGATCATTGCAATCACGACTTGCACGCCGATGTTGCTTAGTAAACTCTTTTCTTTTAACACTTCCATAACCTCTGTGCTAATAAATTATAAAATCCTAGAATTACCCTCTAAGTGAAAACTTATCTTTGGATAATAATATCGTGAGGTTTTTTACACGTAATTTTTACAATTGGCAATAGTCGGAGGGAGTGATCGGAGGAATAAAATACAAATTTATTGATAAACGACAAGTTTTCACAACAAAGCAAACGTTTGCCTGTTTCGGTTTAATGGTAAATATAATGACTTGGCGAATAACTTGGACTGGAATGATTGATTGGAAGGGTTGTTTGTTTTGTTAATGAAATGTTCGGTTTCTCACAAAAATGAGAAACCGACTTCATAGAAAGTAAAACGGAAAGGGGTTAGCGTTGTGTGGCCGCTTTCATCTCGCGAGTGAAAGTGGCGAGTTCCGTTAACATTTTTTCACAATCTTCGCGGTTTGTTTCGATGATTTTTACCACGGCCGACCCTGAGATCGCGCCTGCTGCACCGGCATCGAGCGCTTGTTTGACCTGACTAGGCTGCGAAATACCGAAACCGAGTAACGCCGGTGGCGCATCGAACTGGCGCAGTTTATCCAGCATATGATCAACGGGCATATTCGCTTTGGTTTCTGCACCGGTGACCCCAGCACGTGAGAGCAAATAGGTATAACCACCACCCAGGCTAGCCACCTGCTTCAACGTTTCGTCACTGGCGGTCGGCGGGGCGATGAAAATCGGGTGTACACCAAATTTCTCCGCGGCGGCGACAAACTCAGCACTTTCATTGGTGGGAACGTCGGCGATCAATACCGAATCAATGCCTACTTGGGCACAGCGTTGGTAAAAATGCTCAATACCGCGTGCGTAGACGAGGTTGGCATACATCAACAGACCGATCGGTAGCTCAGGGTATTGCGCGCGAATCTTGCCGATTTGCTCAAAACAGAGATCGGGCGTCGCACCGGCATCAAGGGCACGAATGTTGGCCCCTTGAATGGTCGGGCCATCGGCCAGCGGATCTGAAAACGGAAAGCCAAGCTCTAGCGCATCCGCACCTGATTCGACAAGGGTCTGCATTATGCGCAGGGATTGGTCTGGGTTTGGATCACAGACTGTGACGAAGGGGACAAATGCGCCTTGGTTACGTTCAGCGAGTCGCGCAAACATGTTTTGATAACGGCTCATTAGATCACTCCTTTTTCTTCTAATAGGGCGTGCACAGTGAAAATGTCTTTATCCCCACGACCGGATAGGTTGACGACCAACAACTGTTCTTTTTCTGGATTTTCTCTCGCCATTCGCAGCGCGTGAGCGAGGGCATGCGAGGACTCGAGCGCAGGAATAATGCCTTCATGGCGAGCGAGTTCTTGGAAAGCGTCAAGGGCTTCGTCGTCAGTGACGTTGTCGTACTCCGCTCGGCCAATCGCATTGAGGTGCGCGTGCTGAGGACCAACCGATGGGAAATCCAAGCCAGCCGATACTGAGTAGGACTCTTCGACTTGTCCGTGCTCGTCTTGCATCAGAGGCGCTTTCATGCCAAAGAAAATGCCGGTTTTACCGTGTTTGAGCGGTGCGCCGTGTTGGTCGGTATCGATGCCTTTGCCAGCGGGTTCCACACCTATGAGGCGAACACTCTCTTCTTCGATGAAATCTGCAAACATGCCGATGGCGTTTGAACCGCCGCCTACACAGGCAATCACGGCATCAGGCAAACGCCCTTCGCGGGCAAGAATCTGGTTTTTGGTCTCTTCGCCAATTATGCGTTGGAATTCACGTACAATGGTCGGGAAGGGGTGCGGGCCTGCCGCCGTACCCAAGAGGTAATGCGCGGTTTCGTAGGAGCCAGACCAGTCACGCAGCGCTTCATTACACGCATCTTTCAGGGTCGATGAACCAGAATGGACGGGAATCACCTCTGCGCCCATCAATTTCATGCGAAATACGTTCGGGCTTTGACGTTCGACATCTTTGGCCCCCATGTAGACGCGACATTTAAGACCAAGTAGTGCGCAAGCTAACGCGGTGGCGACCCCATGTTGACCCGCGCCTGTTTCGGCGATGATCTCGTTTTTACCCATGCGTTTGGCGAGCAGAGCTTGACCCAACACTTGGTTGGTTTTATGCGCGCCGCCGTGAAGTAAATCTTCACGTTTCAGGTACAGCTTTGTCTTGGTACCTTTGGTGAGGTTGCGCGTCAAGGTAAGTGCGGTTGGGCGTCCTGCATACTCTTGCAGCAGAGACATGAACTCGCTGCGAAAGCCATCATCCTGCTGCGCATCAATAAAGGCTTGCTCAAGCTGTTCAAGCGCAGGGACTAGGATTTGAGGGACATATTGACCGCCATATTCACCAAAGTAGGCGTCGAGTTTTGCCATGATGTAATTCCTATCTATGTTGTCGCGATTGCTCGCGCAATCAGTAATGTCTAATGGCTGCAAACGCTTGTTGCAACTTCTCTTGATCTTTTTTACCCGGCTCGCTTTCGACCCCTGAATTGAGATCCAATCCGAGGCAGCCCTGTGAGGCCGCTTTTTGGGCATTAAATGGGGTGATTCCACCTGCGAGCATTATGCGCTCAGGGTTGTCAATCAGTGACCAGTTGAACACAAGGCCGGTGCCGCCTGTCTGGCTGCCCACCTTGGTGTCCAACAGATGACGATCCACTCCCTGTTCGATAAGCGTCGGGAGCGAATCTTTAATGCCGTACGCTTTCCAAATCTCAACCCCTTCTGGCAGTGCGGCTTTCAGCTCGCTCACGTAGCCTTCATCTTCATCGCCGTGTAACTGCACCGCGCTTAAACCGAGGGATTGTACGCGCTCAGCAACGCTATCAAGCGGCTGGTTTTGAAACACGCCGACATAGCGCAAAGGCGCGCCGCTCATGGTTAAGCGCGCGGTTTCAAGGTTGACATAACGTGGAGACGCGTCGACAAAAATCAGCCCGCCGAACACGGCGCCAGCGTGGTACGCTTTGGCGGCATCATCAGGGTGAGTGAGGCCACACACCTTGTTTTCACCAAGGGTGACTTTGCGCACCGCCAGCTCAAGATCTTCTTCAGCCATTAAGGAGCTGCCAATCAAAAAGCCATCGGCGTATCGGGCCAGATCTCGGACTTGCTGGTGGGTATAAATGCCTGATTCCGAGATGATAATGGCGTCTGGCGCGAGTTCGCGTAGCGTCGGCGCCAGTGCTTTCGTGCGATTAAGATCGGTGCTCAGGTCGCGCAAATTACGGTTGTTGATGCCAATGACGCGGGCACCCAAGTGAACGGCACGGCTCAACTCTTCTTCGTTGCTCACCTCGGTCAAGACGCCCATGTTGAGGCTATGAGCCGCCGACTCCAAGGTTTTGTATTGCTCGTCATTAAGTACCGAGAGCATCAGCAGAACCGCATCCGCGCTGTAATGGCGAGCTAAGTAGACTTGGTAGCTGTCGACCATAAAGTCTTTACACAACACGGGTTGTCTCACTTGGCGGCGCACTTGAGGCAGAAAATCGAAGCTGCCTTGGAAGTATTTCTCATCGGTCAGTACCGAGATCGCATTGGCATGCTTGTCGTAAACAGAGGCGATGTAGTCCAGATTGAAATCATCGCGGATCAGCCCTTTTGATGGTGAGGCCTTTTTGCATTCGGTAATGAACACCGTCTGTTCACTGCTTAACGCGTCATAAAAGCTACGGTCAGAAGGCTCGAGTGCTGACTGAAATGTGCTCAGAGGCTCGGCGACTTTGCGCTCTGCGACCCACTGGTACTTATCACGTACGATCTTAGCCAGCACTTCCGCCATTTGTGCTTCTTGCTGTGAGACGTGTTCGGAGAGTTGCTCCGTTGAAGGTATGTTGACGTCAGTCATGGTCTCTATTCCTTAAGCATGGGCGGCAAGGCGTTGAACAAGCTCAAACGCTTTACCGGAATTCATTGCCTCGATGGCTTGTTGAGTGTTGGCTTTGAGATCGTCGTGGCCAAATAAGCGCATCAACAACGCAACGTTTGCCGCGACCGCCCCGAGTTGCGCCTCTGTGCCTTTCCCGGTGAGCATATCGGTAATGATGGCTTGGTTTTCTTGTGGTGAGCCACCTTTGATCGCCTCTAGCGGGTGTTCACCTAAGCCAAAATCCGCAGGAGTAAGAGTGTATTCAATGATTTGCCCCTCTTTGATCTCAGCCACCGTTGTCGGGCCATGAATGGCCACTTCATCCAAGCCACTGCCGTGCACCACGGCCGCGCGCTTCATTCCCATTTGTAACATGGTTTCCGCAATAGGACGAACCAGTTCTTCACTGTACACGCCCATCAATTCGATGTTAGGGCGGGCTGGGTTAATCAGTGGGCCTAAAATATTAAAGATGGTGCGAGTTTTCATCGTTTGGCGCACCGGCATCGCATGACGAACGCCGCCGTGATATTGCGGCGCGAACAGAAAGGCGACGCCGAGTTCATCCACCGCTTTACGGGTCTCTTCTGCGCTCATCGCGAGATTAATACCAAACGAGTCGAGTAAATCTGATGAGCCCGATTTGCTCGATACGCTACGGTTGCCGTGTTTGGCCACCTTTAGCCCACACGCGGCGGCGACAAATGCGGCAGTGGTCGAAATATTGATGGTGTCGTGACCGTCGCCACCGGTGCCGACGATGTCGGCAAAATCGTAATCTGGACGTGGGAACGGGTTGGCGTTCGCCAGCAGAGCTTTGGCCGCACCAGCGATCTCATCGGGTGTTTCCCCTTTGATTTTTAGTGCCGTTAGCGCTGTGGCCATTAAGATCGGATCCAATTCGCCACGGATAATGACATCAAACAGCTGTTGGCTTTCAGCTTGCGTCAGTGAGATTTGGTCATACAGTTTGTTGATGATGGCTTCCATTGTGCTTCTCCAATTCTTATCCGTGTTGTTTCTCAAGTGCCCAGTCAATCGCGTTGGCGAGCAGTGTGGCGCCATAAGTCGTCATAATCGACTCTGGGTGGAACTGGAATCCACACACTTTATCGTCTTCTTGAACCACTGACATCACTAAGCCATCCACTTCTGCCGTGACCGTTAACGTGTCAGGCACCTTGGTGGCCACTAAAGAGTGGTAACGAGCGATGGCAAGCGGTGACGGTAGGTCTGCGTAGGTCGCGTGCTTTTGATGTGACATCATGGAGACCTTACCATGAACGATGTCTCCTGCACCTTCCACCACGCCACCATAGGCTTCAACAATCGCTTGGTGGCCAAGGCAAATGCCGATCATTGGTACTTGGCCTTTTAGGCGTGTAATCAGTTCTGGCATTGAGCCAGCTTCGGACGGCGCCCCCGGACCCGGTGACAGCAACACCACAGGGTTGTCGAGTTGATGAACGGCTTGCTCAATTACCTCGGCCGCAATGTGGTTGCGATAAATTTTGACGGAGTGACCTAGTGAGCGAAATTGGTCGACCAAGTTGTAGGTAAAGGAGTCGAAGTTATCAATAAATACGATGTTCGCCATGAGATTACTCCTTATGAGCCGCTTGAATAGCGGCAATCACCGCCTGTGCTTTGCCACGGGTTTCGTCGGCTTCAGCTTGTGGGTCGGAATCAAACACCACACCAGCCCCCGCTTGGACTTGTGCAATACCATTCTCAACGTAGGCCGAGCGAATAACGATACAGGTATCGAGCGTCCCTTCGCCAGTTAGGTAGCCGACGGCACCGCCATAGCTGCCGCGCCTGGCGCCTTCGACATCGCGAATCAATTGCATAGCGCGAATTTTAGGCGCGCCAGTGAGGGTGCCCATGTTCATGCACGCTTGGTAGGCATGCAGCGCATCAAGGTCGCTGCGCAGTTGGCCCACCACGCGTGACACGAGGTGCATCACGTGGCTGTAACGGTCCACTTTGAGGAGATCGGCGACGTGCCGTGTCCCCGCTGCACTGATGCGAGCGACATCGTTGCGCGCCAGATCCACCAACATCATGTGCTCGGCGTTCTCTTTTTTGTCTGTGCGCAGCTCCAGTTCAATTCGGCTATCGAGGTCAAAATCAATCTCGCCGTTTGCACGTTTACCGCGACGGCGGGTGCCGGCAATAGGGTAAATCTCGACTTGGTTGGTGTGGGTTTCGTATTTCAACGCACTTTCAGGTGAGGCGCCAAACAAAGTGAAGAGCTCATCTTGCATGTAGAACATGTAAGGGCTTGGGTTGCTCTCTTTGAGTGCTTTGTACGCCGCCAGTGGTGAAGGGCAGGGCAAGGTAAATCGGCGTGACGGCACCACTTGAAACACATCACCTTTAACGACGTACTCTTTGAGATCGCGAACGGTCTGGCAGAAATCATCATCGCTGACGCTTGGCACGGCATCGACTTGAGCCAATTTTTTTGCCTCAGGCAAAGGTTTTAGTACTTGGCACTGGCTTTTGATCGCCTCGAGACGAGCGCGCAGCGTCGGCGCTTCACTCTCGTTGGCAAATAGGGTCGCTTGAAGTTCGCAGCTTTCGCGTTGGTGGTCGACAACCAACAGAGTTTCAGCCACATAGAAGACGTAGTCAGGACATTGGTTGGCTTGGGTTGCATCACCGAGTGGCTCAAAATTGGCGACCAAGTCATAGGCAAATAAACCGCCAAGAAACAGCGCGTGCTGATCGTGCGCTTTGAGATCGAAGCTATGTTGGATCAAACGTAACGCATCGAACGACGATGCTTCGCGCAGACGAGAGTCCTCATCGAGTGTGTCGCACGGCGCCTCAAAATGCAGCGTCAGCGTGGTTGGGGTCGCTTGGTGTTGAATCGTGTCACGAATATTGTGGCGAAGATGGTTAAGTAGGTGCTCGCCGTTGGCTGTGAGAGCAGTTAAGGTAACACTGTGGCCCATACAGACGATGCGCACTGCCGAGTCAACAATCAGCAAGCTTTTCAGGTTTTGCTTCGAGTCGATTTCTGCCGATTCAAGCAGCAGGCTATCTGTTTTGTTCTCACACAAGGTGTGGAAAAGCTGCGTCGGGTCTTTGGCATACGGCGCACTGTCTTGAATGATATCAAGTTGACCTAGCTTTTTAATTTCAATGGCCTTGTTCACAAGACCTCCTTATTCATTCTTATATCCTGGTGCCATAGTGGCATAAAGCATCGGTTTACCCAATCGAGATTTGGCAAAAAATGCCTACTCTTTAAACACTTAAACCAGAATTGTAAACAACAAAAAGCCCGCATTGGAGCGGGCTATGACACGATGAAGAATCGATTACTTACGTGCAACTGCCCACTTAGCCTGTAGCCAAGTGCGCCACCACACCATAACGTGCGTTGCAAACGTGGTTGGCAAACAAAAAATCGTATCCACCAGAACGCGAATCGCATCGGTAGCGATCACTTTCACATTCTGATTTAGGTTAATTTCTTGTAACATAGTGTGCCTTGACTAAAAATAGTACGCCTTAACGTTTTGCCGGTTAGCGAGCTAACTCAACGACTCTGAATTTATGTACTAGTTAACTAGTGCAAAGGTAAAAAGTCAACCAAAAAATGAAAATATGAGAATTGATTTACACAGCCATACCACCGCCTCAGACGGTCGACTCAGCGTCACTGAACTGATCGACCGAGCGCTAGGCTTTAACATTGACGTATTGGCGATCAGTGACCACGATACGGTTGAGGCGCTCGCACCTGCCCGCGCCTACATCCAAGAGCAAGCGCTGCCCATTACCTTAATCAATGGAATCGAGATCTCTACCGTATGGCAGAACAAAGACATTCATATTGTCGGGTTGAATATTGATCCTGATGCCTCGTCACTAACCCAGTTGATTGAGCAGCAACAGCAGCACCGTGTCGGTCGAGCGCAGCTCATTGCGCAGCGTTTAGAAAAAGCGACCCGCGAAGGCATATTTGAAGAGGTGAGTGCCATCGCGGGCGACGCGCCCATCACTCGCGCGCATTTTGCCAAGTGGTTAGTGGATAATGGTTTTGCGAAGACGATGCAACAGGTGTTTAAAAAATATCTAACACGCGGTAATCCCGGCTACGTGCCGCCCAGTTGGTGCTCAATGTCTGAGGCGGTAGAGGCCATTCACGCCGCGGGTGGTCAAGCGGTACTCGCTCACCCCGGTCGCTATGACTTAACCGCCAAATGGTTGAAGCGGCTGTTGGCGGCATTTGTGGAAGCCAACGGCGATGCAATGGAAGTGGCTCAGCCACAACAAAGCCAACAAGAAAGACGCAATTTGGCCGATTATGCTATACAATACAAACTATTAGCTTCCCAAGGCAGCGACTTCCATTATCCTTCTCCTTGGATGGAACTGGGGCGCAATCTATGGCTGCCTTCTGGCGTCGAACCAGTATGGAAAGAGTGGGGCTTATCGCTCACTGATGACCTTACTGGCCAAGACTAAACATGATGTGTTATAGAGTCGTGAGACTCGATATTGAGGATTATTATGAGCCAGTTCTTTTATGTTCACCCAGAAAACCCGCAAGCGCGCTTGATTACCCAAGCGGTCGCTATCATTCGTAACGGCGGGGTTGTGGTTTACCCTACCGATTCTGGTTATGCGCTTGGCTGCCAACTTGCAAACAAACAGGCACTTGAACGTATTTGTCAAATTCGCCGTTTGGACGAGAAGCACAACTTTACACTACTGTGTCGAGATCTCTCTGAGTTGTCACTCTATGCTCGAGTGGATAACACCGCCTTTCGCTTGTTGAAAAACAATACGCCAGGTCCGTACACCTTTATCTTCAAAGGCACGAAAGAAGTCCCACGCCGTTTGATGAACGCAAAGCGAAAAACCATCGGTATCCGTGTCCCTGATAATCGCATTGCTCTGGATTTACTCGAAGCGTTAGGCGAGCCTTTGATGTCAACCTCGCTTATCTTGCCGGGCAACCAGCACACTGAATCAGACCCGGAAGACATTCGTGATAAGTTAGAGCATGCAGTGGATGTGATCCTCAACGGTGGATACCTAGGCGAACAGCCCACCACAGTGGTCGATTTTAGTGATGGTGACCCAGTCATCGCACGCATTGGCGCAGGGGATCCGCAGCCGTTTGAGTGATCAAAAAAACGTGATCTTTGGCAAGGATTTTGAGATAATATGCGGCCGCGATTTTTGGGTCGCACTTTTTTATTTCGACGTCTGTGAAGACGACACATAGGTAAATCAATGAACGAAAAATTACAGAAAGTTTTAGCACGAGCTGGTCACGGATCGCGACGCGAGTTAGAAGCTTTAATCAAAGCTGGCCGCGTGAGCGTTAATGGCGTTGTCGCTAAACTTGGTGAGCGACTAGAAGATGAGAACGCCATCGTTCGTATCGACGGCCACACTGTCAACGCTAAAGCGCAAGAAGAAGTGATTTGTCGCGTACTAGCGTACTACAAGCCGGAAGGCGAATTGTGTACTCGTCATGACCCTGAAGGTCGTCGCACTGTATTTGACCGTTTGCCTAAGATCCGTGGTTCACGTTGGATCTCAGTAGGGCGTCTGGATGCCAACACCTCGGGTCTGCTGTTGTTTACCACCGATGGTGAGCTCGCCAACCGTCTGATGCACCCAAGCCGTCAAGTAGAACGTGAGTACCTTGTACGAGTCTTCGGTGAAGTGAACGAAGACAAAGTGAAAAACTTGGTTCGTGGTGTTCAACTCGAAGACGGTTTAGCCCGTTTTGAGGATGTGGTTTACGCGGGTGGTGAAGGTATGAACCACACCTTCTATGTGGTGATCAACGAAGGTCGAAACCGCGAAGTTCGTCGTTTGTGGGAGTCTCAGGACTGTACCGTTAGCCGCCTGAAACGTGTGCGCTATGGTGATATCTTCCTCGACAAAAAACTGCCTCGTGGCGGTTGGATGGAGCTGGATCTCAAAGAAGTGAACTACCTGCGTGAATTGGTGGAGCTTCGTCCTGAAAAAGAAACCATGTTGGATGAGAACAAAGCCAACACCTCACGCAAACGTGAGCGCTCACGCAGCCAGAAGATTCGTCGTGCCGTGAAACGTCATGAAGAGCGCGTCAACAGTGGCGGTGGTCGTAGCAACAACCCTGCACGCCGTAAGCCACGCAAAGGCGCAACCGAGCAGTCACCTCGTAAAAATACCCGTCAGCGTTGATACCACAGGTGTTAATGTGTAGGTATCACTGATACATCTATTGATTGATGCCATTGTTCAATTTGTGAAAGCAGCCGAGTTAGGCTGCTTTTTTTTCATCAATTTATGACTAACCTTAACTTTAGAGTGAAAACTGATACTTATCTCAATTGTGATGGGTGAAGAGAGACAAAGAATCGTATAGTGTGTTCGATCTATTTTAGGTCGGTGAGCTATGACGCTTTACACTATCCTTAAACAGAACGGAAATAGAGCCGCGGCTTGTCAGGGATCTTAGACGTATGGCATTGATTAAAAAAAATATTTGGTTAGCGTTTTATTTTATTCTGGCTCTATGGTCAGTGATAAGCGCGATCGCTGCCTATATGTCGTACCAAGACTCCTATGAAGATATTACTCAATCGCAAGTTAATCTCACTCGTTTGACCGCGCACGCATTCAAGTCATCCCTCACCCAGTACCAAACCATCATAGATATTGTCGGCAGTGAATTATCACGATTGGATTTTGAGCACGATCTCGACCATATCAATGCTGTGCTCGATGATACCACCGGGATTGAAAAAACCATTTTAGCGCTGGCGCTGTTTGATGTAGAGGGCTATCCGCTCACGAGTTCGCCGCGGATGGTGGATGGGCACACCAACTATCTGCGCGATAATCCTGAAACCAAATTGACCTTCGAGAAAACCCTCGCAAGTGACGAAGCGGTGATCGGGCGTACCTATTTTCACAAAGACATTGGCGAGCTTATTATCCCTTTTCGCAAAGCCATTCGTGACGAAAAAGGTGTGCCTAAGTTTGTCTTGTCCATTTCTATCTCACTCAAAGGTGGCTTTGAGTACTTCTTGACTAATAAAACAAAAATGGAAATTCACAGCTTTGATACCTTCTTATTTCGTGAAAATGATCGTTACTTCCAGATTGCGCCAATGGAGCGCATTTACGATCCGCAAGTGTATCTATATCAAGTACCACAAGAGGAGATCGATCGCAGTATACAACGTTTAGAAGTTATGACGGGGATGACGTTTGAAGAGATAAAACAAAGCAACGACGTTTATATTAACGAATTGGCCTCTCCATCAAGGCAATCATACGCTGCCAGCACTTACATCAACAAATACGATCTTTGGATAACTACTGAAGTGAAAAAGAGCGTCATAATGGCGCGATTTGTTGAGAAATTGCCTAATCTTATCGCTCTCTATGTGGTGGCAGTGAGTGTGATGTTTTTCCTATTTCGTAATATTGCGCTCAGTGAACAGCGCAAGCAACAAGAGCTTGCTCACCAAGCGAACCATGACTATTTAACCGGTATTGCCAATCGCTATAGTCTCGAGCGTTATTTATCGGGGTTGGATAAGCACGCTCGCTACAGCCTGCTGTGTATCAATGTCGACAGTTTTAAATTGGTCAATGACAACTTTGGTAACCCGGCAGGGGATGCGGTGCTGAAAAACATCGCCAATCGTTTAGTGGCCAGTGTCGGTGAAAAGCACGCGGTGTTTCGCTCAGGTAGTGACGAATTTGTTGTAGTGGCACATACGTTAGACAGAGAAGCGCTCGATGCCACCATTGATCTTTGCCGAAGCTGTTTTACCCAAGCGTTCCTCTATCGTGACTACGAGATTGTGTTAAGTTGCAGCATCAGCGTCGCCTCATCCGGTCAAGACGATGTCGATGCAGAAGCGGTCAAGCGCAACGCCGAACTGGCGATGTCACACGCTAAACAGACACGCAACGGGATTGTGTTTTATCAGCCGCGCTTTCTCACTGAGCACCTGGATAAGAGTAAAATCGAACTCGAACTCAAACGAGCGATTGAGCGCGATGAGATTTATATGATGTATCAGCCGCAATTTACCTCAAGTAAAACACTTAAAGGGGTCGAGGCGTTAGTGCGTTGGGAGCACCCTGAACTGGGTTTTGTACCACCGGATAAATTCATTCCTGTGGCTGAAAACTGTGGCTATATGAACGAACTCGGTGAGTTTATCGTGCGCCGCACGTTAGCCGAGCTCTCTGAGCTGTTTGAGGCTTTGCAGGTGGAGCTTGATGTCGCGATCAATGTTTCCGTTAAGCAGTTTCAAAGTATGCAGTTTATTCCAATGTTGGAACAGGCGATTGAGGAGCGACGCTTTAACAAACAGCGGTTGATTGTTGAGATCACGGAGAGCGTCTTAGCCGACGATTTTGAGCGCATTTGTGCCTTGCTCAATGCCCTAAAAGCCGAGCAGATACGTGTCTCATTGGATGATTTTGGTACCGGTTACTCTTCACTGAGTGTACTTAAACATTTCCCCATTGACGAAGTCAAAATCGATAAGAGTTTTGTCTCAGATATGTTGGTAAGTGAGTCCTCTTATTCTATGCTGGCTGGCGTGTTAGGCATGGTGCAAAAATTGGGGATGGAAACGGTCGCCGAGGGGATTGAATCAGAAGAGGAAGCGGGGGTGTTGAGGCGTCTCGGTTGTGATGTCTTCCAAGGTTATCACTTTGCCCGCCCGATGAAATTAGAGGCCCTTCGCCGCTTTATCCTCGACAACCGATAAGCTACTTCGCAGCACATCTAAAACACAACGGCAGCTTGTGCTGCCGTTGTGACTGATGGTTTAGAGCGTTTGGGTCAACTGATAATAACGGCCTTGTTGTTCGAGCAATGAGGCGTGGCTGCCATATTCGACCACTTGACCTTGCTCGACCAGACAAATGGCGTCCATCTTATCCAAATGAACCAGTCTGTGGGTGATAAACAGGACGGTTTTGCCGACAAAGTGCTGCTCAAACAACGTCATGATCTGTTGTTCAGTTTGTTTGTCTAGCCCTTCCGTTGGTTCATCAAGCAGTAAAATCGGCGCATCATGCAGTAGCGCGCGGGCAATCCCGATGCGACGCTTTTCGCCGCCGGAGAGTTGTCTGCCCCCGTCCCCAAGCCAAATATCTAATCCTTGAATGTCGAGCAGTGCAGCAAGGCCAACTTTATCCAGTGTCGCGCTGAGCTCGGCATCATCGGCCTCTGGCTTAGCCATCAATAAGTTATCACGCAGAGAGCCGTTCAGTATGTCGACCCGTTGGCTGACCACACTAATAGCATCTCGCAGCTGTGATTCACTCCACGCCGCTATTGGGCGCCCAGCGAGGCGTATCTCACCTTGATTGACATCCCAGTAGCGGTTGAGTAACTGAATCAAGGTCGATTTACCACTGCCGGTTTGGCCGACAATGGCGACACGATGTTGAGAAGGTATGGCAAGGGTAACGTCTTTAAGCACCCTCTGATGGCTATCAGGATAAGAGAAGCAGACCTGCTCATACTCGATGGAAAACTCGCCGTCATGAGCCACCTCTTGGTCAGGAAAGACCACATCCGGCGTAGACAAAATAATGTCATTGAGACGTCTTGCTGAAGTGAGCGTTTGGCCTAAATGCTGGAAAGCCGAGGCAATTGGCATTAGAAGCTCAACACTGGCCATGGTGGCAAAGACCACCAACGCAATTTTAGGATCAGGCGACAAGCCGCCCACACCATCCGCCGCCAACCACAGCATTAAGACTAACGTCCAGCCATTGACCAGCAGTAACAGCGCTTGCGCTAACCCGGAAACATGAGCGTTGAGGCGCTGATTGGCAAGCAGTTTGTATTGGGCGTTGAGGATCGCGTCTCGGTAGCGCCGATTGGCGCCAAATAACGTCAGTTCGCTGTAGCCTTGCAGCCAGTCGAGCGTAGTAATGCGAAGATCCGCTTTATGTTGTGTCAGCTCGCGGCCATTGCGTTTGCCTAACTTATAGAACAAAACAGGCCAGGTGAACAAGACCACTAATAGAATGGCGCCTAGCGTTAAGCCTAACTGCTGATCAAACCAAGCGACCAGCGCAGTGAGACCAAAGATACCGAGGGTACCAACGATCATTGGGCTAACCAAACGTAGGTAAACGTGATCCATCGCATCAATATCAGACACTAGGCGGTTGAGCAGATCGGCATCGCGCAAGTTTGACACTCGGCCCGGAATGAGCGGTGCGAGTTTGCTGAAGAAGAAAATACGCAGATCGGTGAGCAGCTTAAAGGTGGCGTTGTGGCTGACCACGCGCTCACCCCAGCGTCCTGCGGTGCGTCCCATGGCAAATCCACGCACAAACGCCCCGGGTAACATGTAGTTGAAGGTTTCCCGCGCAATAGTCAATCCGGCCACGGCGGCGGCAGACAAAAACCAACCGGACAGTGTTAATAGGCCGATTGAGGCAAACAGGGTAAGCAGTGCCAGTAGCATACCGAGCGACAAGCCAAACCAATGCTTTTTATACAATTTGAGGTAGGGGGCTAATTCACGCATCCAGGTTCCCCTTATCGGTGTTTGTCATAGACATACTGGCGTCCAACATCTGCGCAAAGCGTCCTGGTTGATGGGCTAAGCTGGCGAAGTCCCCACATTGAATCAACTGACCTTTGTCCATCACTAAAATCTGATCCACATTCTTTAAAGGCGTGAGTTGGTGAGTGACCATCAAACAGGTTTTGTCTTTGATTTTTGCATCCAGACCTTGCATAACAAGACGTTCGCTACGTGCATCTAAGCTGGCGGTTGGCTCATCGAGGAGCCAAAATGCACCGTCTTGAATCATAGCTCGCGCCAGGGCCAAGCGCTGCGCTTGACCGACGGACAAGCCACCGCTTCGGTCTGTCACGACATACTCTAACCCGTGATGCTCGACAAATTCGCGGCTGAAAGATTCATCAAGCGCGCCATCCAGTGCTTGTTGGCTCGGCTTGTTGACCCCAAGCGTGAGATTGTCATAAATGCTGCCGTGCAGCAGCAGTGGGTTTTGTCCTACCCAACTGATCTGCTCGCGCCAGTGCGCCAAATCCAACTCACTGCGCTCAATGCCATTAATGGTTAAACTGCCTTGGTAAGGAAGGAAGCCGAGTAGGGCGTTAATCAGGCTTGTTTTCCCCGCACCGCTCGGGCCGACGAGTGCGCAGGTTTCCCCTGCTTTTAGTTCGAAACTGACAGGGCCGAGCAGCGCCGTACCTTGCGGAGAATAAACGCTTAACTCAGTGGCCTTAATGGTTATCTTGGCTGATTCTGTCAACTTGCGATCGCCCGATTTTACCGAAGTGACATCGGTATTAAGAAATGCCACGATGCTTTCTGCAGCGCCAACGGCTTGCTGTTTACCATGATAAAAGGTCCCTAGGTCACGCAGCGGTTGGTAAAACTCCGGAGCGAGAATTAATACAAATAGGCCAGAAAATAGGGTGGCGCCCGCGCCGTAGTCACCGAAATTGAGCTCACCAATAAACGCGAAGCCGAAATACACCGCAGTGAGGGCGATAGAGATAGAGGTGAAAAACTCCAATACAGCCGAGGATAGAAACGCAATTTTCAACACGTCCATCGTGCGGGTACGAAACACTTCAGATGCGCCGCGCAGCGTGTCGGTTTCTGCGCGCGTGCGATCAAACAGTCGAATGGTGGTCATCGATTGTAAGCGGTCATAAAAATGGCCAGACAGACGTTGCAGCGCCTTGAAGTTTTTGCGGCTGGCATCCGCCGCTTTGATGCCCACTAAGGCCATAAACAGAGGCACAAGGGGGGCGGTGATCAGAAATATCAGCCCGGCTGCCCAGTTGACAGGGAAGACCACTACTAAGATAACAAGCGGTATCAACACGGAAAGGGCCATTTGCGGTAAGTAGCGGGCGAAAAAGTCGTGCATATCTTCGACTTGTTCCAGTAACAGCGTTGCCCACGCCCCAGCAGGCTTTCCTTTGATATACGCAGGGCCGAGTTCGTCGAGCTTGTCGAGAATCAATTGACGAATATAAACGCGAATCTGTTCGCCGCAGCGAAAGCCGGCGATCTCTCGTCCCCAAGCGCACAGCGCACGCACAACGACAGTGGCGGCGAGACCGGCGAAATGGGGCATAAGTTCGGTTTTATCGACGTGTTCGATAATAAGAGCATGCAATATGTGAGCGAGGAGTGATGCACCAATCAGCAAAAATACGCTTGAGAGCACACCAAGGCCAACGGCAATCATCAACCAGCGCTTGGCTTGGCGACTTTGCTGCTTTAGCCATTGATTCAAGCTACGCTGTTTCTTTTTATCCATGGTAAAGGCTTAATGAGAATTATTATTTTGATTTAAGCCGCGCATTATACAAAAGAAAACCTCGCGGGAATACCGCGAGGTTTTAGGGATTTGAGATAAGCGCCAAAAAGCGCCACAAGCGATTGGCCGTTAGGCTGATTGTGTATCCGCGAGTCCATCCAGGTAGCGCTCTGCATCTAACGCTGCCATACAGCCCGTTCCCGCAGAGGTGATGGCTTGACGGTAATTGTGATCCATCACATCACCTGCTGCAAAAATGCCAGGGATGCTGGTTTGGGTTGCGTTCCCCTCTAGACCCGATTTCACCACGATGTAGCCATCTTTCATTTCAAGCTGATCAGCGAAAATGGCGGTATTGGGTTGGTGACCGATGGCGATAAATGCCCCCATTACGTCGATTTGCTCAACCGCATCGGATTGGGTGTCCTTGATGCGTACGCCTGTTACGCCCATGTCATCGCCAACGACTTCGTCAAGAGTACGGTCGGTGTGCAGCACAATATGGCCGCTTGCCACTTTATCCATCAAGCGTTTGATGAGGATCTTTTCCGCTCGGAACGTATCGCGGCGGTGAATCAAATGCACTTCAGAGGCGATGTTGGATAGGTACAGCGCTTCTTCAACCGCGGTGTTACCACCGCCCACGACGGCGACTTTCTGGTTACGATAGAAGAAACCGTCACAGGTCGCACAGGCGGAAACACCGCGCCCTTTAAACGCTTCTTCTGACTCCAGACCAAGGTATTTTGCCGACGCGCCAGTAGAGATAATAAGAGCATCACAGGTGTAGTGACGGCTGTCGCCTTTGAGCGTAAATGGACGCTGACTGAAATCCACTTCATTGATGTGATCAAACACAATCTCGGTCTCAAAGCGTTCTGCGTGCTCTTTCATTCGCTCCATTAAACCGGGTCCGGTGAGACCTTCAGGATCGCCAGGCCAGTTTTCTACTTCCGTTGTGGTGGTCAACTGACCGCCTTGCTGCATGCCGGTAACCAGTACTGGGTTAAGGTTGGCTCGTGCGGCGTAAACCGCTGCCGTGTAGCCAGCAGGGCCAGAACCGAGAATGAGTAATTTACAGTGTTTTACGTCGCTCATTTGTGCTCCATCGCGGTGACGCTTATTGATTTTTAACTTCTCGATTATATGGGTCTAAGCACGGCGTTAACAAGGTCTGTCACTGGAATAAATGGTTATAGATTAGATCAACAAGGGTGGAGTGTGGGCGCAAAAACAGCCACTAACTCTTTGATTACAAGCATCCTCTTCAATTTGACTAGTGAACCGTGCTGGTTTTCTCATCTTCCTTTGTTATCAAATGGTTTACTTCACTAACTATTAATTATTAATTGGATAAAAATTTTGTATTGTTAATATTGTTGGATGTAAATGCCAAATAAAGTTGATTTAACGGGATATGTGCGCAAATAATAAATGTAAAATATATGTTACAAAAATTGCAGTGTATCTTCATTAAGGAGTCGATGATGCTACATAACCATGAAACAACTCTACAATTAACTCAGCTTAGTAAGGAGGCGATTCAACAACTTGCGCCTTCCTTTTCCCATCTACCGCACACTGAGCACGCCGATGGTCAGTATCGTTTGCGTCGCTACTCCGTGGTGGCTTTTCGTGATGGACAAGTGGTTGATCTGGATAAGCATGAGTTTATGCAAACCAACGATATCAACCGTTTTCAAGGGGATGTAGTGCGTCAATTCGAACCCATTGAAGCCTCGACCTTGCAAAGTGATGGCATGAGAGAGATCTGTGAGGTGTTTGTCGAATCGAACGGTTTGGCCAATGGTCAGGAGATCGAAATTCATCAAATCCGTATTTCTGCGGTTTACGACGAAACCCAAGTGGCGCCAGAGGGCGTCCACCAAGATGGCTTTGACCATATTGCGATGGTCGGGATGGGCCGCCACAATATCGAAGGGGGTGACATCATGCTCTACAACAGCTTCAATGAAGCGCCGTTTTTTAGAAAAACCTTACAAAGCGGTGAAGTGGCGATGCTGGCTGACAACAAACTTTGGCACAATGCGACGCCGATTCGCACCGTGATAGAAGGAGAAGAAGGGCATATGGATGTGTTTGTGTTGACGGCAAAGGATGCGGTAAATGAACTTCACTCCTAATTTAGTCCGCTCACAATTTGGTGCCTTAAATCAGATCCACAACCAATTGCCAGTCATCTTTCTCGATGGTCCGGGAGGCTCACAAGTGCCATTTTCGGTGCTGGAAGCGATGCAGGGTTACCTTGGTCAATACAACGCCAATTTGGGTGGACACTATTTCTCCAGTCAGCACACGACCTCGTTGATGGCTAAAGCGCGGGAGACCGCCGCTGCGCTACTCAACGCGCCTTCGGCCGACAATATTGTCTTTGGGCCCAACATGACCTCTCTCACTTTTCAGCTTAGCCGCGCCATCAGCCGTGACTGGCAAATCGGCGATGAAGTGATTGTGTCAGCGCTGGATCACTACTCGAACGTCTCTAGTTGGCAACAAGCGGCGCAAGACAAAGGTGCGGTGGTTCATCAAGCACGCGTCAATCAAGACGATTGCAGCTTAGATATTGACCATCTGCTCACGTTACTTTCACCGCGAACTAAACTGGTGGCGCTGACTTTGGCGTCGAACACCACCGGTTCTATTGTGGATGTCAAACGTGTCGTTGAGGCAGCGCAACAAGTAGGTGCTATGGTGTACGTTGACGCAGTGCATTACACGCCGCATCACTTGGTGGATGTCATTGCACTCGGTTGTGACTTTCTTGCCTGTTCCGCCTATAAGTTTTTTGGTCCTCATGTCGGCATAGCGTATGTAGCGCCAAAATGGTTGCAGGCACTAACGCCTTACAAGGTGGGGCCCGCAACAGACTTAGGCCCCGGTCGCTTTGAGACGGGTACGCAAAACTTTGAAGGCTTGGCTGGGCTGATTGCCGCGGTGCACTATCTTGCTCAGTGGGGCGAGCAAGGCGATTCGTTGCGTGACAAATTGGTGGCTTCATTTCGTCAATACAATCAGCATGAAACGGCGCTCAACGAGCGTTTTCTCTCTCGTTTGGATGAGCTACAAGGTGTCACCTTGTGGGGGCGGACTCATGCAAGCAGTGAGCTGCGCACGCCGACCTTTGCCTTAACCTTTGATGAATTTACGTCAGAAGAGGTCGCGAAACGTTTAGGTGAGCGCAACATCTGTGTCTGGAGCGGCCATTTTTATGCGCTGGGTTTGGTGAGGCAATTAGGGCTTGAAGCCAGTGGTGGTGTATTGCGTGTCGGTTTTATGCACTACAACACGCTACAAGAAGTGGATCTGTTTTTTGACGAGCTAAAACGCATTCTCAATCCATAGCACATCGCCACACTAACCTTTAGAAAAAAGCGCCAAAGGGCGCTTTTTGTACGTCGGGATTAGGTAGGCACAATGACTATGCGATCCACTCATCATTAAGTCTGATAATGCGGTTGGGGCAGTGATTATGCACTCACTTCCACTTCGTATGAGGTGAATTTACGAATATTGATCACACCTGTGTCAAAAATCATGTATTGACCTTTGATGCCTTGTAGAACGCCACTCACGACCGGCTCTTTGTCAAAGTTGTGCGAGGTGATCTTAGTCGGGTGCTTTGTCACGGGGTAGTGAATCGGAGTGATCTGGCTCGGTAGCACCTCAATGGCGTCGTCACCAAATTGTTGTTTGATCTCGGCGATCTTCTCTTCAACCAGCGGCAGTAGCTCGGCAAACTTCTCTTCCAGCGCTATTGGGGCACCGTCTTCTTTAAGCAGGGTTCGCCAGTTGGTTTTATCAGCAATGTGTTTGGCCAATTCCACTTCAATCAGACCAGAAATATGGCGCGTTTTCACTTTAAATATGGGAAGACCTTGCGTGGCCCCTTGGTCAATCCAGCGGGTTGGGATCTGGGTGTGTCTGGTAATACCCACCTTGAGACTAGAGGTATTGGACAGATACACATAGTGATCGACCATGCAGTTCTCTTCGCCCCACTGCGGCTCACGGCAGGTGCCTTGATCATAATGGCAGGTTTCTGGCTTCATGATGCACATATCACAACTGGCCAGTTTTTTCATACAGACAAAGCAGTGACCTTGTGAGTAACTTTTTTTGGTTTTCTTGCCACACGAACAGCAAAAGATGTTTCCAGTGTGCGTTAGGGTCAGCGTTTGACCGATGAGTGGGTTGAGTGCGACAGATGACTCACCGACAGGCAGTGAGTATTGGACTTGTTCTCCCAGCGATGCCGTCATTTTGCTGAGGGTGCCTTTTACGATTAGTGACATGACATTACTCTGTTTTATTTTTTATCCGCATGGCTTACGCCAAATACGTGTTCGGCCTGAGTGTAACAGAAAACAGGATGGGATTCTTGCCACCATTTTTCGCGACATTGGCCGAGATTCTCGGGCGAATGTGTGACATTGAGTCAAGGATAATGTCGCATTGTGGTAGAGTCTGTCTCATACTTTATTGACTCTTTTCGTTATAGCTATGGGTGTAGATTGAAAGCAATCCATAAAACGGTATTTGGCCTTGTGGTGCTGACCTTAGTGGTGGTGTTGCTGTATGGGATATATGGTGACCGGCGAGTGTTAGCCGTGACGCCCGATGCGTATTCGTTTTATCCGACCAGTGATCAAGGCCAAGGCGGACGCTCTCAAGCATCGTTGGCGATAGAGTCTCAGCGCAGCTTACTCCAATGCAAAATTCGCTCCTCGGAGAAATACCGTTGGCCCTATTGCGGCGTCTCTATTCATATTGATAGCCGGCCTGATATCGGGCTTGACCTGAGCCATTATCACACCATCAAACTTGCTGTTTCACTCACAAATCAAGAGGGTGAAAGTGTGCCGATGCGCTTTTATTTGCGCAATTTTAATCCAGCCTATTCAACCATCGATGATGAGTATACTCACAAATACAACGGGCTTGAGTTTCTGCCATCTGCTTCAGCGCAAGAGATGACATTACCCAAAGCCAATTTACAAGTGATGACGTGGTGGCTGGCGGATTTGGATATTCCTATTGAACATGCCGCGCCTGAGTTTACCAATGTGAATCGAATTGAGTTTGCCACCGGGTCAGGCATGGACGAGGGCGACTACACTCTGGTGATTGAGCGCATTGAATTCATCGGGGAGTATGTCTCTGGCGAAACCTTGATGGCGCTATTGTTGGCCTGTTGGGTGGGCTTAGCGCTGTCTTACAGCATGTACGAAATTAAGCGAAGTCGCCTTGCCATTCAACGAGTCAAAGCGCGCCAACATCACTTACACGCGATGAACCAATCGTTGCGCGCCAAGAACATCGAATTTGCCGAGCTTGCTCATCGCGATCCCCTTACCGGCGCGATGAACCGCCACGCGATCCGAGATTGGCTCAATGAGTATTATGATGATCTGCCGATAGGCGGCAAAGTGTTGTCGATTCTCTATTTGGATATTGACCATTTTAAACAGGTCAATGATGAGTATGGCCATGCCATTGGCGATGACATTTTAAAAGAGTTTACAATGGTACTGCTGACGTCGCTTCAAGCAGAGCAGCGTTTGGTTCGTTGGGGCGGCGAAGAGTTTGTGGTGTTCTGTCCGGGGATGAATTTGCTCGACACCTACGAACTTGGCGAGCGGCTACGACGTAAAGTTGAGGCGCACATTTGGGTGCACGGTGACCCGCTCACCACCAGTATTGGTGTGGCAACACTGGGCGCAGAGCGCACTAATGAGATGTTGATTCGTGCGGATGAAGCGCTCTATAAAGCCAAGCGCAGTGGGCGGAATCGTGTTGAACTGAGCGAGTAGTGGCGTTATTGCGCTGGTTCTGCGTCGCCGCCCGCTGCATCTAGATACTCGAACAGCGGTTCGTCGAAGTCGTCACTCTCTACCTGTTGTTCGACGGGCTCGGCGCTGGCCATAATTGGCTCTTTGGGGCCAAGAAATTTAGGCTTGGCGTTAGTGATGTAAAGGTCCAACACCGCTTTTGCCCGCGCAAACACTTCTCTTAAGCGCACCTTAGATCCCGATTGATCCGATGGGCCTGCGACGGCATAACAGCGGGCGTTGATTTGGTGATAGTTGGCAATGAACAGCGCGCGTTCACAGTGAAATTTCTGGGTGATGATTAAGAAGTTATCGGTATCGAAAATCTCTTTGGCTCGCACCACAGAGTCAAGGGTTCGAAAACCCGCGTAATCGAGAAAAATGTGGTTTTCAGGGACGTTGGCGCGCAAAAGATCGCGTTTCATCGTCCAGGGCTCGTTATACGAACGGTGGGCATTGTCACCGCTGAGCAAAAAATTCGATACTTTACCTTGATCATAAAGGGCGATCGCGGCGTCAATACGGTTGATGTAGTATGTGTTGAGTATTTTACCGAGGTATTTGCTCGTTCCGAGAACCACGGCCACATCAAATTGGTCAATCTGCTCCGCGCTGGTAAACAACTGCTCGCGAGTTTGCATCGATACCCAACGATCGATCGCGACTAACGCGATGGCGAGCGCAATCGTGGCCAATAGCAGCCATTTCACCAGTGATTTGATAATTCCCAGTGTGTGTTCGGTGGTTGAGCGGCGGTGAAACAGTTTACGCACTAAATTTGTCGATTCCTTTGAGCCCATAATCCTATGATGATGAAACAGAGTATCACGATGGAAAACATCATCCCAGGTTGGAGATTTCTCAGTGTCATATTGAGGTAAGGCGTTGCTTTTACGATGATTAAGCCGTAACCAAACGCATTAATCAAGATAAACACTGCGGTGCGGATTAAGAAATGGTAAGGGCGTAACCAACGTCTCAAAAGCGCGTTAATATCACCCCCTCCCATGACTAACAAACAGGCGATGAGAGCAGTGGATATTTCACTGAGGTAGGGCAAAAGCCCGCGACCCAATGGGTCAAGATAGTTAAATACAATCATCATAAATAAAAGCGCCCCTGCTGAGCAGAGGCGTTGAGACGGGTTAGAATGCAGTACGTTTGTAGCGGCGGTAAACTGGCTGCCAGAAACTATTATCAATCGCTTCTTCTAGCGCTTCGTCAGTAATCTCAAGGGCGACCCCTTGTTCAATGGCTTTTTTGCCCACGGCGAAGGCAATCTTCTTCGATACAGAATGAATCGCTTCGAGCGGCGGCAGCAGCGCCCCTTGACCATTAATCGCCAGCGGTGAGCAGGTCGCCAATGCGCGGCTTGATTCCATCAGCATTTCGTCTGTCACTCGCTTAGCTTGTACGGCAAGGACACCCAAGCCGATGCCTGGGAAGATATAGCTGTTGTTGCACTGTGCGATCGGGTAGGTTTTGCCGTCCAACACCACCGGCGCAAACGGGCTACCTGTTGCAACCAGTGCTTCACCATCTGTCCAGCGAAGGATGTCGTTTGGCGTCGCTTCCACGCGGCTTGTTGGGTTCGACAGTGGGAACACAATCGGGCGAGGGCAGTGCGCGTGCATCTCTTTGATCACTTCTTCACTGAACAGCCCTGGCGCGCCTGAAACGCCGACCAGCACGGTCGGTTTGGCGTTGCGCATCACATCAAGCAGCGAGAAGCCCGTCCCTTCAGATTGCCACGCTTTGGTGTTGCTGTGTTTTTGTACCAAACGCTGTTGGAAATCGAGTAGATTTGGCATGCCTTCTTGAAGCAGGCCCCAACGGTCGACCATGTAGACTTGAGAGCGCGCTTGCTCATCAGAAATCCCTTCAGAGACCATTTGCGCGATGATCGCTTCAGCAATGCCGCAGCCAGCCGAACCTGCGCCTAAGAAGGTGACGCGTTGCTCAGAGAGTTTGCTACCAGCTGCCTGACACGCGGCCAACAACGAGCCCACAGTGACGGCTGCAGTGCCTTGAATGTCATCGTTAAAGCAACACACGCGGTTTTTGTATCGTTCAAGCAGTGGCATTGCGTTCTTCTGCGCGAAATCTTCAAACTGAATCAACGCGTCAGGCCAGCGGCGGGCGACGGCTTGCATAAATTCTTCAACAAATGCGTCATACTCAGCACCAGTAATACGCGGATGACGCCAGCCCATATACATAGGGTCAGCGAGGCGTTGCGGGTTGTTTGTACCCACATCCAATACGATCGGAAGCGTGTAGGCAGGGCTGATGCCGCCACATGCGGTGTAGAGCGCCAATTTACCAATAGGAATGCCCATGCCGCCAATGCCTTGGTCGCCCAAGCCGAGGATACGTTCGCCATCGGTCACCACGATCACTTTGACGTTGTGGTTCGATGCATTGTTGAGGATATCATCAATGCGATCTCGATTGGCGTAAGAGACGAACAAGCCTCGTCCGCGACGGTAAATATTGGAAAAATTCTCACATGCTGCCCCAACGGTTGGGGTGTAGATGATCGGCATCATCTCTGAGACATGATTTTGCACCAAGCGGTAGAAGAGCGTTTCATTAGTGTCTTGAATGTTGCGCAAGTAAATGTGCTTATCCATGTCACTTTCGAAGCTTTTGTACTGCTGGTAAGCGCGTTCAACCTGTTCTTGAATGGTTTCCGTGGTTTCGGGAAGTAAACCTTCTAAGTTAAAAGAACTGCGTTCTTCTGCGGTGAACGCACTGCCTTTGTTGAGCAGAGGAGTGCTAAGAAGTGCTGGCCCTGCAAAAGGGATATAGAGTGGGCGTTTATCGTTATTCATCACATGCCTATAAGTAGGGTGTTGGCCAATGGACCTTTGGAACTAGGAACCTGAAAATGATAGGGATTCGCAAACCTAAAGTAAACCGAATATTAAACGCACGCACAGAGGGTGTGAGGTTGGGCTTTACCTCGATGCTCGTTATACTCACCCCTTTTACTATCAGCGCTCATCAACTATGTCATCGTTACCCATTGATCACTTAAAAACCGAGTTTCTCAAACGCATCCAGCACACGGATTTGGTGGTGGAAGCGCAAACTGGATCGGGAAAATCGACCCGTTTGCCTCTGTGGCTCAGTGAACTAGGTCGAGTGCTAGTTGTCGAGCCAAGGCGCATTGCCTGTACCTCGTTAGCGCAGTTTCTTTCAACCACTACCGAGAGTGAGCTTGGTAAAGAGATAGGCTATGCCATTAAGCTAGACAACCGCTACGACGACAAGACAAAAGTGGTGTTTGTCACTCCGGGCGTCGCACTGCGTTGGTACAGTGAGAACCAATTGGCCGATTTCGATTACATTGTGGTGGATGAATACCACGAGCGCCGCTGGGATACCGATTTACTGGTTGCCTTGCTTCGCCGCCCAAGAGCGCAAAAACTGGTGGTGACGTCAGCGACGCTGGATGGTGAAAAGCTTGCGCGTTACCTCAGCGCCGAACGTTTATCGGCAGAGGGTCGAGTGTATGAGGTCTCCCTTTGTCATCGTGCTACTCACTCGCAACAGTTGCCAGATGGACGTCGGTTAGACGAGCGAGTGTTCGAGGAGGTAGCTGCGATGCGCGATCTCGATGGTGACATTCTGGTGTTTCTACCCGGGCGTAAGGAGATCGCACAATGTGCCAGCCGACTTGCGCAATTAGAGCAGATTATCGTTGCGCCCTTGCATGCGTCTGTTACTGATCATCAACGAGATGTCGCCTTGACGGTACAAGCCAAGAAAAAGATCGTGCTGGCGACCAATGTGGCGGAAACGTCGTTGACCATTGATAACATCGGGCTCGTCATCGATAGCGGACTTGAGCGCAGAACCGAGCAACGCAATGGTAAAACGACCTTGAGTTTAAAAGCGATCTCAAAAGCGAGTGCCAAGCAGCGAGCGGGGCGAGCAGGGCGCGTGATGGAGGGCGTCTGTGTGCGTTTGTATGGTGAGCATGCTGCGCTGATTGAGCACACCCCACCAGAAATGCAGCGCGAAGCCCTGACCGAAGCCATGTTAGCGGCGGCGGTGTGCGGCAAGCCTCTGTCACAGCTGGATTTTTTAGAGCCACTACCAGAACGTTCGCTGAATCAAGCGGCGTCACTTCTTCGCGCGATGCAAGCGGTGGATGAGAAGGGCGTGGCGACGGAGCACGGTAAGCGACTCTATCCTTTACCCATTGACGCGCTCTATGCCGACCTTGTCTCACGTATGTCGAAAAAAGCACTCAAAGAGGCGATGATTGATATGACCGCAGTGCTCGCCACGCCGGCTTCATTGTACAAACTGACTGCGGATGAGGAGCGTCTGAGCAAGTTGGATCAGCAAGAGCCGCTAGGCTGTGATGGCGCCTTGGCCATTGGGTTAGTGCGTGGCAAGCGATATACCGGAGTAGAAGTCGACGACGCTGCTCTTGATGAAGCTCAGCGGTTATCCATGCAAATGCGTGAGCTGTTTGAATTACCTCAACTTGAGGTGGCTTCTCGCTATCAACACAGCGAGCTGATTGCGGAAATCGCACGCTTGCACCCAGAGCTCGCGTTTGTGCGTCGCTTAAAACGACCAGACGCATTCGCTAATGGAGAACTGGAGGTACAACTGCCTCGCCAGCACCGCCTGAAAGCGCAGACGCAGGCAGCACTGGTCTTAGATACGCACAGCTTACCGGGGCGAGGCGTCAAACAAACGCTGAATCTGGCGACGTTTATTCTTCCTTTGGCGTTAGACACCTTTGCAACGTTAAATCTAGGTGAGTGGCGAGAGGGTGAAGTGGTGGAGGGTGAGCAAACCCAAGTCACCCTTGAGCTGGTGTATGCAGGAAGAGTCGTGGCTACTCGCCTTGAAGAAGCGACAGGGGCACTGGCGATGACGCCGCTCATGGACGCGGTGTATGCGCAGCGTGTGTTGCCAGGATTTGCTCACAAGATGACCAAAGCGATCAAGCATTACGTGCTCTACCAGCAGTTGGCGGGTGAGGAGGCGCCAGTGGTGACATTTGAATCTTGGTTCCGAGAACAGCTGGCGCTACTTGAACTGTCGAGTGTCGAAGAGCTCGCCCTATTTAGTGAAGACGACTTCGCGTTCGAAGGTATTCCGTATTGGGAGTATGAAGAGTTTGCTCAGACGTATCCGTTTGAATGTCATCTCGGTGATTTAAACCTGCGTGTCGAATACTACCCGACAAGAAAATGTGTTGAGGTGATTTATGACTCGGGATTGAGGAAAGGCGACCCAAAACGTTGGGAGTTGCCAAAGTGGCAAGGGTGGCGCGTTCAATATCGCAAAGCAAGTCGAGTCGTCGATATTCGCTAGGATAAATTTCGCTGCTGAAAATATTTCTAGCCAATATCCAGCTTGTCTCGCTCTTGTACAGCAATTGTTACCGTATTGCTTTTTATATAGCTGTTTTAAACGAAATAGAGCTATAAAAGACCAATCTTCTATATCCTATTGCTATATGCAACCGAATCATTGATATTGAGTGTAACGTGTTGCCATGTGTACGGGGGATGATATGGAACATCAAAATAGCGCAAGAGTAGAATTTGACTACACGTCGTTCTTAAGTGCCTCATGCAGTAAAAAGTGGACATTTCTCGAAGCGATGAGCACTTTTGCCCCGATCTTTAGCCTTGCATGGAAAGACACCATCAAAGAGACGGTATCGGTTGAGGATAGGCTGTGGGACAACGCGCTAAAATCACTCTCAGCAAATCGCAGTGATGAATCCAATATTGTTATCTTGTTGGAACTCGCAAAACTTGAAGGGATATCTGAACTCAAGTTGGTGATGCCCTACGAATTGGAGCCGTCTCAAATCGAGCGAGTGTGTCGCCAGTCGCATGCTAAAATCGAATCTAATCAACAAGATGAGCTGATTATTACTTTGTAGATCAGGCGCACGCAGCCGTGATGAAATTTGCGCTATAGTGAAAATATTGAGTGAATACTTTCATGGAGCGTAAGTAGTAACAATGAAACGCCATCTCACATCTTCTCTTCTCGCTAGCCTTGTCGCTTTGCCGATGAGTGTATGGGCTGAATCTTCACCGTCAGCGCCTTCTTCAAACTGGCACAACCACTATGATTACTTGGGTGCGTACCTCAGTGCAGGCTCAATGGATCAATCTGACGCCGATAGCAAAGTGACCGATCTCACCGTCGCTGGCCGCTGGGCTGTCGGGGAACACTGGTTTACTCAGCTCGATTATTCCGCGCGTTTTTTGCACCCAGACGACATCACCACTAACCTTTATACCCTTCTGCCAGGCGTCGGCTATCGTATTGCGGCCAGTGACAAACTTGATCTGTTTGCAATGGGTAAGTTTGGTTACCTATGGGCTTCGCAAACCGATGATGCGACGGATGATAAATTTTACAGCGATCATGGCGGCGTATGGGGCGCAAGTATCGGTGCTCAATATGCGTTATCGACACATTGGAAATTGGAAGGCCAGGCGCAGTTGACGCGCAGTAACATCGTTGATGAGCAGAGCTATTCCATCAGTGCGCATTATCGCGTCAGTCAACGTTTCGTTCTGGGCGGCTTTTACACTTATCGTGACAGTGATTATGATACTGCAAGCCAAGCCGGTAGCGCGCAAACCAACGAAGCGGGCGTGTCACTGCGATTTCTGCTCTAGCCTAGGCGACTGTCCCGCAAAATAAAGCGCTTATCGAGACGAGAGTATTTGGCGAACTAGCGCACCGATAAACCCCACAAACAAAAATAGCCAGCGTATCTGCTGGCTATTGTCTATCCACTTATCACTACCGAATTAAAGTACGGCGGCGATTCCCTGACAAAGTGGCAGCATGTTTGAACGTGTCATGCCTGCAACGCTGATGCGGCCAGAGCCGACGATGTAGATAGCAAACTCATCTTTTAGTCGCGCGACTTGCTCTTTGCTGAGGCCAGAGAACGAGAACATGCCGTTTTGACGTTCAATGAAGCTAAAGTCAGCATCGACGCCTTGCTCTTTCAAGGTCGCAACAAACAGTTCACGCATCGCTTGAATACGGTCGCGCATCTCTTTCACTTCCGCTTCCCACTCGGCACGAAGCTCGGCGTTGCCAAGAATGTGCGTGACGACAGCACTGCCGTGTGCTGGTGGGTTCGAATAGATCGAACGGATGATGGCTTTGACTTGAGAAAACGCAGTTTCAGCGATTTGCTCAGTTTGTGCTACTAAGGTGAAAGCACCCACACGCTCGTTGTACAGACCAAAGTTTTTAGAGAACGAGCTCGCGACCAAAATTTCTTTGTTGTATTGAGCGAAAATACGTAGACCTTCCGCATCTTCTTCCACGCCTTTAGCAAAACCTTGGTAGGCGAAGTCAAACAGAGGGAGAAGTTGTTTTTCAGCAACCAGCTTTGCAAGAGTTTCCCACTCTTCCAATGTTGGATCGATGCCGGTTGGGTTGTGGCAGCAGCCGTGCAGCAGGACAACATCACCTGCAGACGCGTTGTCAAGATCGGCGAGCATTGCTGCGAAATCTTTGTCTTTAGTTTCGGCGTTGTAGTAGCTGTATTGCGCTGTTTCGATGCCTGCGGCGGTAAATACGCCGTTGTGGTTTGCCCAAGTAGGGTTACTGATCCAGATCTTCACATCGCCCAATTGACGCTTAATGAATTCGCCAGCTACACGTAGCGCGCCTGTACCACCAGGGGCTTGCGCTGTTTTAGCCAGTTTGTTCACGACAATGTCCGACTGCTCGCCAAACAGCAACTTTTGTACGGCAAGACCGTACTCTGCTGTGCCTTCAATCGTTAGGTATGACTTGGTTTTTTCAGTTTCGACCAGTGCAGCTTCCGCTTTTTTTACCGTGGCAAGAACAGGGGTTTCGCCTTGTTCATTTTTGTAGATACCGACGCCAAGGTTAATTTTTTCAGCGCGTGGATCTTTTTTAAACTCTTCAGTGAGTCCAAGAATAGGATCTGCCGGAGCAGCTACAACTTTTTCAAACATAATCGTCATCCATGTTAGTCGAAGGGAGGCGTTAATAAACTTGGTTATTTATACCTTTCTCCTAACAGCCATACAACCGACAATTCAGGGAAAAATGAAGAAAAGTTATATTTGGTCAATTTTTAACATCAACGCGCCTTTTTCTTGGGTTAAGTCCTCCCCTGAAGAGGAAAAGCGGGTCGCAATTTTTATGAGAAAGCGAAAAAAACCTCCGCGTGAGACGGAGGTTTTTTGCACTAAATCGAGAGGCCGAACGTTTAGAAGTTCGCCGAGCGTGGTGTACGTGGGAATGGGATCACGTCACGAACGTTGCCCATACCTGTTACGTAAGAGACGAGACGCTCGAAGCCTAGACCAAAGCCTGCATGTGGCACGGTGCCGTAACGACGTAGGTCGCGGTACCAGCTCATGTGCTCAGGGTCGATGCCGACTTCGCGCATACGTGCATCTAGGATGTCTAGACGCTCTTCACGCTGAGAACCACCGATGATTTCGCCGATGCCAGGTGCCAGTACGTCCATTGCGGCAACGGTTTTACCGTCATCGTTCGCACGCATATAGAATGCTTTGATGTCTTTCGGGTAGTTCTTCACGATAACCGGTGCTTTGAAGTGTTCTTCAGCAAGGAAGCGCTCGTGCTCAGAAGACATGTCGATGCCCCATTCAACTGGGAACTCGAACTCACGACCAGAATCAAGCAGGATCTGGATCGCGTCTGTGTAGTCCACTTGTGCGAAGTCAGAAGAGACAAACTGCTCTAGACGAGTGATGGCCTCTTTGTCGATGCGCTGTGCGAAGAACTCAAGGTCATCACGACACTCTGCAAGAACGGCTTTAAAGACGTACTTCAGCATGTCTTCCGCCAGTTTAGCGACGTCGTCTAACTCGGCAAACGCCACTTCAGGCTCAACCATCCAGAACTCCGCTAGGTGGCGGCTGGTGTTTGAGTTTTCCGCGCGGAAAGTCGGACCAAAGGTGTACACCTTGCTTAGTGCACAGGCGTAAGCTTCCGCGTTAAGCTGACCAGATACGGTTAGGAAAGTCTCTTTACCGAAGAAGTCTTCGTTATAGTCCACTTTACCATCGTCAGTGCGAGGCAGGTTTTCCATGTCTAGCGTAGATACGCGGAACATTTCACCAGCACCTTCTGCATCAGAAGCGGTGATCAGTGGCGCCGATACCCAGAAGTAGCCTTGTTCGTGGTAGAAACGGTGAATGGCTTGAGATAGACAGTTACGTACACGTGCTACCGCACCGATTACGTTGGTGCGCGGACGTAGGTGTGCCACTTCACGTAAGTACTCGATAGAGTGGCGAGTTTTCGCCATTGGGTAGGTTTCTGCGTCTTCGACCCAGCCGACCACTTTTACATCTGTAGCGGCAAGCTCAAAGTCTTGGCCTTTCGCAGGAGACTCAACAATCTTACCCGTTACTTCAACAGAGCAGCCCGTGGTGAGCTTAAGTACTTCGTCGTCGTAATTATTAAGATTATTAGGGACCACGGCCTGAATCGGGTCGAAACAAGAGCCGTCATAAATGGCAAGGAAAGAGATTCCAGCTTTGGAATCACGACGTGAACGGATCCAACCTCGTACAGTGACTTCACTGTCTACCGCTAGCTGACCTTTCAAAACGTCTGATACAGGCGCGTAAGTCATGTTTTCAATATTCTCCATTGAGTAAAAATTCAACCCAATGTTTGCAAAACCGTCATTGGACAATGCGTGAGCAAAACATTGGGTTGGGTAGAATTCTAACTATTCAATGGCACATATTACCTTTCAATTAATATGCTTCAACCATTAATGTCGATAAGTTGGCGAAAAACTGTTCATATCCACTCATTTCGGTTGAGAAAGAGAAAACTGGTTAAGAAGATCCTCTAGTTGTTCGGATAACTGTTCAAGATTCATACTAATGTCTCGTGTTTGTGCCGCCGAATCCGAGGTTGCCCGGGCGTGTTGAGTGATGACGTCGACTTTCTGCTGAACTTCTTGCGTCAAGTGCGAGGTATTGCTGCTCTGACTTTGAATGCTGGTGGCGTGGGAGAGGGCTTGCTGCATCTCTGACACCACTTCGGACATGGCGACGGATAACTGCTCCACCTCACTTGATCGTTGATGGGCGGTGTCGCACACCGTATCGACGGATGCGAGCGACGTTTGGCTATCGCTTTGAAAATCCGCAATGATCTTTTCGATACTGCCGGTCGCCTCTGCGGTGCGACTGGCCAACTGCCTGACTTCATCCGCAACTACCGCAAAGCCACGTCCTTGTTCGCCAGCACGGGCCGCTTCAATGGCCGCATTCAGCGCCAATAAGTTGGTTTGCTCTGCGATGCCTTTGATAACTTCTAAAATCGATGAGACTTCGACGGTTTGCTGATTCAAATCGACCAAATTACCTTTGACTTGCTCAATGTCGGTAACAAGATGTTTGATTTCGTCACTGGCGTTGTGCGCTCGTGTGGCGCTGTGCTCGGCAATCGTGGTGGTGTGCTTGATCAGTTCAGAGGCGTTCACCGTCGCTTGTTCGACATCGATTTGCTGCGCTTGCATCTGCTCAATATTGGCTTGAACTTCGTCGGTCTCTTGCTGTTGGTTGCCAGCGGCATCGTCGGTAATTTGCGCCACGTGCGTTAACTGATTGGCTGAGTGCGCCACCTGATGGGAAGTCGCTTGCACTTGACTCAGGCTGCTGGTCACTGTGTCCATAAATGAGTTGATGGCTTTGGCCAGTTGGCCAATTTCATCACCTTGCTTGGAGACGACGCGCTGAGTAAGGTTTTTGGAATCACTGACGCTTTGCATAAAGCGCGAGGTCTTTTGGATGGGCTGAACAATGGTTTTGCGGATGATACCCATAGTGACGAGAAAACCGACGAACCCAAAGCCGGACATGATCGCTAAGGCGATCAGTGTGCGCTGGCTGACCATCTGATTAACGTGTGACAGGTTGTACTCGAGGCGGATAGCACCGAGCACTTCGCCTTCTGGTGCCATATGACAGGCCACGCAGTTCGTGCCGCGATAGTTCTCACTCGATTTCATTGGCATGGCTACCACAATTCCTGAGCCCCATTCTGCTTGAATGGGCTCAATCACCAATTCGCCGCTGAGCGCTCGTTGGTCAATGTCATCGACGGGGCTTTGATTGTCGTTGCCTGGGCCGTAGAGCTTGCTGACGAGATCCGAGCGCAACACACGTACTTGTTCAATGCCATCTTGAGCTAACGCCTTCTGACGCAAGGTTTCTTTTTGCGCCATCGTGCCTGTCAACATCATCATATTGAGGCTATCAAAGTAGTTGCTGGCTTTATCATGGAGCTGCTCACTAAGTACCGAATTTAATAGCTCACGTTGCTGAAGGTATTGGTAGCTTGTCGAGGCAAGCAACACCAAGCCAAAAACGGAGAGTAGGGTAATCAAGAGTTTTGTTGTTATGGTTAGACGCATGATCGTTTCTTGGTATGAGTTGGAACTGACATCACTATGATCTTGGATAGATACCTCTATAGAAAGTAGGTTTATTTGAGACTGTGATGCGACACATGTTAGTCGTGTGTAAATGTGATGTGTAACTGTTGTAATCAAAAACTTGACGCTGTGACGTTTTTCCGCCGTGCTACAGATAAGAGGTGTGGAAGGGAAAGCGTTTGCTTGGTCATTCAACGGATTTCGCGCTTGTCTCGACTATACTAATTCCTTAGTATTGCCACTCTTTAAAAACCCGAGAGTCAAAATGAAAACTGAACTATACAAAGAATTCATGTTCGAAGCCGCGCATCACTTGCCCCATGTGCCAGAAGGACACAAATGTGGTCGCCTTCATGGTCATTCTTTCTTAGTTCGCCTGTATGTCGAGGGCGAGGTGGATCCTCACACTGGTTGGGTTGTCGACTTTGCGGAAATCAAAGCGGCGTTTAAACCGATTTATGACCGCCTTGACCACTACTATCTTAATGATATCAAGGGATTGGAAAACCCAACCAGTGAAGTATTGGCGAAATGGATCTGGAACGAGATCAAACCGTCACTGCCGCTATTAAGCAAGGTTGAAATTAAAGAGACCTGCACGGCCGGTTGTATTTACAAAGGCGAGTAATCGCCACAGCGTAGCGGCTGGTAAAGAATTCTGTGTATAAAGCGAAGGATAGATGACTTCGCTTTTTTTTCGTGCTCGTCCATCGACGTTGGGTTCATCGCGTTGCGCAACTGCGCTGGCCAATAATTCATCACTCAGCGTAGCAGGCGTTGCAATCACGAGGATGATGTTTAAGATGGGCTGGGCCCAAACTGGGCGCGGCAGCAGAGGATAGGCTGTTTTTCTGGCACGGATTGCTGCATCGCCTTGGATAGTTCAATGATTGTTAAAATTACTACGCCTATTATCGAGCCGACGGAAGGGTCGCCACACTGTGCCGTCACGCCTGTTCACTCGCTCTATTCTCATTCTGCTTCTTTATCGTCACTTTTCTCCCTATATCACGACGTCAAACACCATTATTCCTATTGTTTCTGACCGTTAGCCACCGCGCTAGGAAGCGCACATTTACTCCACACGCACTAACACAGAAAACAACGTTATGAATACAAAACTCTTGGGAAGCTCCCTTATTATCTCGGGTACGGCACTGGGTGCCGGCATGCTCGCTATACCTATGGTATTGGCGCAATTTGGTCTTTGGTCTGGCACCTTACTGATGATCGTGATCTGCGCGGGTACCACTTACGCCGCCTTGTTACTGCTTGAAGCAACGTTAAAATCCGGTGGCGGACTTGGCCTGAACTCCATCGCGCGCAATACGTTAGGAAAAAGTGGCCAATGGATCACCAACGCGCTTTTATACGCGCTGCTCATCTGTTTGTTGATGGCCTACATCTTAGGCGCAGCGGATTTGGTCAGTCAGTTGATGACGGCAATGGGCTTGGCTATCACCCCCACTCAAAGCCAGATTGGTTTTACTGTTCTCGCTGGTGGAGTGATCGCCGCCGGAACCGGTATTATCGATAAGCTTAACCGCGGCTTATTCTTGGTCATGATCGCGTGTCTCGCGACCACACTGGCGTTTTTGCTGCCAGATTTTCATTTTGATCACTTAAATCGAGTGCTCAATGACAATCATTGGCAACTGTTCAAAACCAGCGCCGTACTCTTTACCAGCTTTGGTTTTATGGTCGTGATCCCTTCTTTGGTTGCTTACAATTCGCAGGCGACAGACCGCAAGTTGAGAAACATGGTCATCATTGGTTCGGTGATACCGCTTTTTTGCTATTTGTGTTGGCTGTTTGCCGTGGTCGGGAATCTGAACCCTACTCAGTTGGGTGAGTTGAAAGGGGTGGGCGATTTGATCGCTGCTTTCGAGCATCATTCCCGCTGGATTGGCACCTTGCTGTCACTGTTTACCGGATTGGCATTGCTGACATCGTTTTTTGGTGTCGCTATGGCGCTGTATAACCAGAATCGCGATATGTTCCACCAAAACCGCGTCGTGACCTATGTGTTGACGTTCATCTTGCCACTTCTGGGATCGCTGTTTGCGGCGGATAAATTCTTAGCGGTGTTGGGCTATGCCGGAATTATCTTGGTGTTTTTAGCGGTGTTTGTACCGCTTGCCATGGTGTATGCGCTGCGACTGGCCGATACTCAACCACAGCGTTACACCGCAGAAGGTGGGCCGTTGATGCTGGTGCTGTCATTGCTGTTTGGTAGCGCGCTGCTCGCTTCACAAGTGCTGTTGTGATGCGTATTTTCGAGCTGAATTAACCCAACGAAAAAGGGAGCGCTGATATTCAGCGCTCCCTTTTTATTCAAACCCGAACGAGTGTAACCGACGCAAAGGTAAGCGATGGCATCACCGGATTAGCAGATCACTTTAACGGCCAAACCACCTTGCGAGGTTTCACGATATTTGGCGTTCATGTCTTTCCCCGTCTCCAGCATGGTTTCGATCACTTTATCCAGTGATACCGTTGGTGCTGACGAGCGGCGAAGCGCCATGCGAGTCGAGTTAATCGACTTCACTGCGGCAATGCCATTGCGCTCGATACAAGGGACTTGAACTTGACCTGCAACAGGGTCACAGGTGAGGCCAAGGTTGTGTTCCATCGCAATTTCCGCTGCCATACACACTTGCTCAGGGCTACCGCCCATAAGCTCTGCAAGGCCTGCCGCCGCCATCGAACAAGCGACACCGACTTCTCCCTGACAACCCACTTCAGCACCAGAAATCGAGGCGTTACGTTTGTACAGACCGCCAATGGCACCAGAGGCTGCAAAGTAGCGGATGTAATCTTTTTCTGTCACGGTTTGAATGAACTTGTCGTAGTAGGCGAGCACCGCAGGGATGATGCCACATGCACCATTGGTTGGCGCGGTTACGACACGGCCACCCGCCGCGTTCTCTTCATTCACCGCAAAGGCGAACATGTTTACCCAATCGACCACAGACATAGGATCATTGGTCGTCTTTTCAGAGGTCAACAGTTGCTGACGTAACGCCGCAGCACGGCGCGGTACACGCAGTGGCCCCGGAAGAATACCTTCGGTGTTCATACCGCGATCCATACACTCACGCATGGTTTTCCAAATGTTGGCAAAGTAGGTGCGAGACTCTTCATCAGAGTGCATCGCCGCTTGGTTTTTCATCACCAAGGTGCTGATGGATAGCCCGCTCTCTTTACATTGATTGACGAGTTCTTCCGCTGATGTGAACGGGTAAGGCACCTTGATTGGGTTGGCTTCTTCTTTACCAAAGTTTTCCTCGTCAACGATAAAACCGCCGCCGATAGAGTAATAGGTTTTAGAGTAGGCTTTCTCTTCACCAATCCAAGCATGAATCTGCATGCCATTTTCGTGCAAAGAGAGGTTACTACGGTGGAAGTTCATTCCTCCGTCTCTAGGAAACGAGACGGTATGACAGTGCATGCCAACAGGAAGGCGTTCTGTTTCTTCAACGCGAGCGATGAAGCCTGGAATCGCGTCGATATCGACTTTCTCTGGGGTGTTGCCAGCAAGACCCATGATGATGGCGATATCTGTGTGGTGACCTTTCCCTGTCAGTGAAAGTGATCCATAGACGTCAACGGTGATTTTAGTGATGTCGCGCAATTTTCCCATTGCACGTAAGTCATCAATAAACTCTTTACCCGCCTTCATTGGGCCGACTGTGTGAGAACTAGAAGGACCAACGCCGATCTTATAGATATCAAAAACACTAATCATATTGATTACCTCAAAGTAAGCCTCCCGAGCAAGAGGGAGGCTTAGTATTATTCTATTTGTTTGCTATCCGTTCTGATGAATCAGAGCCCGGTTTATAGCGCGCCGTAGATTACAGAACTAATGGCAGCAAGACCACAGATAGTTGTGAAAATCTGTACAGGTGCAGAAGTTTTGTACTTCGCCATCGCTGGGACTTTTTGCATAGCAAAAACAGGCATCAAGAATAGGATGGCAGCGATCATTGGCGCGCCCATGGTTTCAATCATGCCAAGGATGCTTGGGTTAACAATCGCCACAACCCAAGTGGTTAGAACAATGAATACCATTGAGCCTTTTTCGATTTTGCTCACTGGCGTTTGTGAACGTGATTTGATAAGTCCAACTAAACCTTCATGTGCACCCAAGAAGTGACCGAAGTAGCTTGAGGTAATCGCAGCAAATGCCACCAAAGGACCCATGTAAGAGATCAGTGGAGACTCATGCACGTTCGCAAGGTAAGAGAGTACAGAGATGTTTTGCTCTTTCGCCATCGCCAGTTGCTCAGGAGATAGAGAGAGCACCACAGAGAATACAAAGAACATTACGAAGCCCATCAGCATCATCGCTGCGCCGCCTGTGATGGCGTCGGTCTTCTTCACTGCGTTGTCACCGTGAACGCGACGTTGCTCTTTAGAGAACTGAGAGACCACAGGGCTGTGGTTGAAAGAGAACACGATGATAGGAATTGCGAGCCAAACGATAGACGGCATTGATGACCAGTCTGGAGCGACAGACATCATAGAGCTGTTCCAATCAGGGATAAGATAGAAAGAGAGCGCAAGCAAGATGAACACGAGAGGGTAAACCAGTGCTGACGTCGCTTTAAGCATCAGCTCTTTGCCGAACAAGACGCCCGCTGTCATCGCCGCGATCAACGCACCAGAGAGCAACCAGCGAGGAATCGACTCCATACCCATTTGGTTGACAAGGAAAGAGTCAACGGTATTGGTGATACCGACACCGTAAATAAGAACGATAGGGTAAATGGCGAAAAAGTAGGCAAAAGTGATGATGTTTGCGCCAGTCTTACCGAAGTGTTCTTCTACTGTATCTGTGATATCTGCGTCAGGGTTTTTCGCCGAGAGTACAAAGCGAGCCAGTGATTTGTGTGCAAACCATGTCATCGGCGCTGCGATTAGCGCTAAGATAACTAATGGCCAAAAGCCACCCGCACCGGCTTTGATCGGTAGAAATAGAACGCCAGCACCGACGGCGGTACCGAACAAAGAGAGACACCAAGTGAAGTCGGTGTAAGTAAACTTACTAGAAGATTGTGCGGTATTAACCGCAGTTGTTGTTGAATTCATGTTGTGATACTCATTTTTGGGAACAGGAAATAAGTCGGGTGCAATAGTGCCTTATTTTGTTTCACGAAAAATAGATCTAAATCATGCTTTGTGCCTGGTCGCACCAGTCGGTTTTCAAAACAGGTTTTTCATCACGAAAATGACGTGCCACTGGTGATTTATGCTAATTTTAATCATTACAAAAACTAATGCTAACTAAAAAGGTGGCTAATTTGAGGTTGGCGCAAACGATTGGCTGTGTGAGATGAATAAAGTTGATGTGAATAGATGAAAAAAGATCACTTATTGACGAGGTAGCGATAAATGTTTTTGCAGTGCTTGAATGATCTGCGCCGTCATCCCCCAGATAAAATGGTGTTGGTAAGAGAGACCGAACACTCGATGGCGATTCTGGTTGACGAGAAAGTGCTGACTGACCAATTTGGATCGGTCCAACACTAAGTTCAGCGGCACTTCAAACACTTCTGCCACTTCATTGGTGTCAATGCGTGGGGTGTAGTCTGGCTCGATAAAGGCGAGAAAGGGCGTGACCGTAAATCGGCTGACGGTGACAAGTTCCGGCATCTGGCCAAAAATGGCGATTCGCTTAGGGTCGATACCGATTTCTTCTTGAGTCTCTCGCAGCGCTGTTTGGGCCAGTGTGCCATCACTCGTTTCATACTTTCCGCCCGGAAAGCTCACCTGACCCGGGTGATGCTTTAAGTGCGCGGCCCGTTTAGTAAACAGTACGTGCAGGCCATTATTACGCTCCACAAAGCCTATCAGCACTGACGCTGGGCGCAACGATTCCGCTTTGAAGTGCGAGACGCGTTTCAGTGCTTCCTGATGATAATCCACGGTTTGAAGAAACTGAAAACGTTGTATTAAGTGATTTTTATTTAGCACAGACAATATCTTAGCCCTTGGTCGTTATTTGAAAAACCGCCGCTTATGGATCATGCTTTATTGGGTAATGGTTATTGCAAGGATAGCGTATTTTATGAAGGGCATTATATTCACTGAGTTTCTCGCCTTGGTCGAGGAAAAATTTGGTCTTGAGCAGTTAGACGCCATCTTAGACGAAGCGCAAGACAGCGGGATATATACGTCGGTTGGCAGCTACGATCACAAAAATTTGGTCAAGTTGATTGTTATTTTGAGCAAACAAACCGGCATTCCGCCTGAAGATTTGCAGCGCGTCTTTGGCCAAAGCGTGTTTGATAATCTGTTCGCGACCTTGCCTGACGCCAACAGTTTGGGGGGCTGTAAAAACTCACTGCAATTTATCAAATTGGTAGAAGACTACATTCATATTGAGGTGAAAAAGCTTTACGCCGAAGCCAATCCACCGAAGTTTGTGTTTATCTCAGAAAGTGAATCTGAAGTGGTGTTTGATTATCAAAGTGCCCGATGTATGTCGCATGTTTGCCTTGGCCTACTAGAAGGCTGCGCGCGCCATTTTGGTGAAACATTGGCGATTGAAATGAAAGACAAGACCGGCGCCGGGGATGACGTGCGTTTCCATGTGGTACTTGAAGGCTAGCCTATGGATAGTCCATCGCCGCTAGAGCGCAAGTTAGCGCGAGAAATCGCTGCGCGTAAGCAAGCAGAAAAGCTGCTCGAAAATAAAAGTTTGGAGCTGTATGAGGCGAATCAGCAGCTTCAATTGGTCTTAGCACAACTCAAAAAGCAAACCCATAAAGATTTACGCAAGCTCGACTTTGAGCAGCAGATCAACGAAGCGTTGATCCATTTTGGTCGGGCGTTCTTAAGTCGCACACTTGATGATGGCTTAATTGCCAATTTCCTAGAGCGGATTCAATCCTCTTCCGTCATCTTACGCGCTGGGGTGTTTATCTCACCCAACTTATTGTCTACGGTGATCGCCGACCAATTTGGTCACGGTAGCCAAACGACGCTTGAGAGTATCAAGCCTTATGCGGTTTGGGATGAGACGACACTCAGGCTGCCACTCGAAGTGGATTACGCGGTGATAGGTGAACTTTGTGTAGAGGTAGAACCGAGCGTGATAGAGGCCGATTTTATCGAGAGCCAAATCGCGCTGGTAGGGGAGCTGCTCTGCAATGCCATCAGTCGCCAGCTTATTATGACCAGTAACCAAGAAGCGCGCGCACGTGCCGAGGAGTCAGAGAAAGCGACCAAGGAATTTGTCGCGATGATCAACCACGAGTTACGCACACCTCTTAACGGCTTGCTCGGCAGTGCAGAGCTGCTGTCTGAAACGGAGCTCAACGAAGAGCAGCGAGCCTTACTCACCAACCTTGCCCATTCGGGTGGCCTGCTGCGCCATATCATCAATGACATTCTTGATTTCAGTAAGATGAGCGCCGGGATGATGGAATTGATTCCCAAAACCTTCCTTTGGGCGGATATTCGAGCCATGTTACTCGGTGTGTTTGAACCAAGAGCGAGAGAAAAAGGCATTGGTTTTATTATCGACGAGTGCACGGAATTGCCAGAAGCCTTCACTGGTGACTTTGAACGCATCAGTCAAATCTTAGTCAATTTAGTGGGCAACGCGGTTAAGTTTACCGAACAAGGTCAAGTGAGTGTCTCTGCGAAGTGGCAAGAAGGGCAGTTACACATCAAGGTGGTCGATACGGGGATAGGGATTGATTTTGATTCGTTAGAGCAGCTGTTTACGCCATTTGTCCAAGCTGACCGAACGGCAAAACGTAACTATGAGGGCACTGGGCTTGGGCTCGCCATCTCGAAAAATCTTGTGGAGCTGATGGGCGGTGAGATCGCAGCAGATAGCGAGAAGGGCAAAGGCAGTTGTTTCTCTTTTCATATTCCCTTGACGTTGGCTTCAATAGAAGAGTGGTCGTCGGGGCAAGTCGAGGCGAAAAAACACCAAAAACCTTTAGACGATCTTACCATTTTGGTGGTGGATGATATCCGCATGAACCAAGTGATCATCAACCAGATGTTGAAAAAACTCGCTATTGTGCCTGATATTGCTAACAACGGGCTGGAAGCTGTCGAGGCGGTCACACAGCGTCACTACGATTTGATTTTCATGGATTGTCGCATGCCCGAAATGGACGGGTTTGAGGCGACGCAATATTTACGCGATCAAAACTACACCTTACCCATTATCGCGTTGACTGCTGGCACCACACTCGAAGAGCGCGAGCGCTGCATCGAGAGTGGGATGAACGACATTCTGACTAAACCCTACACTGCCAAAGACCTACATTTGATGCTTGAAAAGTGGGGTTAAGCACTCAACACGGGTAAAATGCGGCTGAGCTTATCGAACGTCTCTTGATATTCGGCATCATTTTGACTGTCAGCCACCAAACCGCCTCCTGCCCAAACGTACATCTGGCCGCCTTCTGCCACTAAGGTGCGAATAGTGATGCTGGTATCCATTCGGCCGTGGCGACTGATGTAGCCAATGCTGCCACAGTAGGCATTGCGGCGATGCGGTTCCAACTCTTCGATGATCTCCATCGCGCGCACTTTGGGTGCGCCGGTAATTGAGCCCCCCGGAAAACATGCACGTAGCAAATCACTGGCACGGTATGGCGAGTCCAACCTGGCGGTAATTGTGCTCACCAAATGGTGTACCGCTGGGAAGCTCTCAATATCAAACAATTTCGGAACGGCAACACTGCCTGGCGCGGCGACGCGGCCGACATCATTGCGCAGCAGATCGACAATCATCAGGTTTTCCGCTTGATCTTTCTCCGCGTGCAATAAATCGTCAGCGGCGCGCTTGTCGCGTTCTGGGTTGGTGTGGCGTGGTCGGGTGCCTTTAATAGGTTTGGTCTCGATCTGGCCGCCATTGAGTTGCAGAAAGCGCTCGGGAGAGACACTCAAAATCGCGCCTTGCTCGGTGCGAATAAAGGCAGAAAAAGGGCCTTGATTGACCGCTTCGAGTTTTTGATACGCTTGCCACTCATCACCTAGATAAGGGGCCTGAAAACGCTGAGCCAAGTTGATTTGGTAACAGTCGCCCGAGCGAAGGTATTGCTGCACTTGGTCAAACTTGCGCGCGTAATCCGCTGGCGTCATATTCGATTGCCACGGCCCTTGCAGCGCAAACGTCGGCGAGGATACCTCTGATTGAGCAAACAACCATTGGTGCGCCGCCTCGATGTCTTCACCAACCAAAACCGCACTCTGTTGCGAGTGATCGACCACCAGTGCCCAGCGATACAGGCCGACGGCCATATCTGGTGTGGTGAGATCGTGCATCGCATGCACAGGTAACTGTTCCACGCGGCGGCCCAAATCGTAGGCAAAATAACCCAATGCACCGCCCACAAAGGGCAGTTCCCCGTCGTAGTCTGTGTCACTTAACCAGCGCTGTTGCGTGTCGTCGAGCAGCTGAAAAGGGTCTAACTTGCTGTCCATTTCCCCCTCAGGCGTGACCACCGTACTGGTATCGCCACGCGTTGTGACGGTGGCAATAGGCTGGGCAACCAGAATATCGAAACGGCTATCGACATGATCTCGTGACGGTGAACGTAACAACATCGCCCACGGCATCGACGCAATCGGGGCAAATAGCGTCGTCGCTAAGTGCGGATCATAAGAAAGAGGTTTGATTTGTAAGCCATTTGGCGCGTTGTTATTCATTTGTTTAATTTGTGACAAAGAGATCGTTCGTTGCATGGTATCAGAGGGAAAGCAAGAGTATCATAATGGCAACTCTGGTCGCTACATCGGCGTTTGACCCTATTACGGCGTTGGTCATACGACTCCTCTTAAGCAAACGCGTATCTATCGGCCTTATAATAAGGAAGCATAACGATAAAAGAGGCATGCAA